>CAZUTB010000227.1:0-4248 GCA_964622905.1 uncultured Oscillospiraceae bacterium
AACCTCCTGCGAGAGCTGCGACACATTGTAGATGTCGATGAGCCTTATAGCGTATGAGTAATCGCCGACAGGCACAGGCTGATATGTGAGCGACAAACCGCTATCCGGTACGACAAAGCTTCCTCCCTCAATCCAGCGGGTGACGCTTCCCTCAGTCGTAGGGTGAAGGAGGGTAATCTCAAGTCCGGCAGTCAGCGGAATCAATCCACGGGCGGCAAGACCGGAGGTTGCCTGATAGCCCTCGGTTGCGCCAAGCACCTCGCCGACGTTCTCCTCAATGGCTATAAGCAGATACATATCAATTCCGCCAACACGGGCAGGAATAACGGCGCGGTCATTGCTGCCGCTGAGCAGCTTCAGCGTTGCCATTTCGCCCGCAAGCATTGGCCAGCTGCCGTCAAACATCGCGTAGATTGAGCCTGTCTGCCAGTCAACCGTGGTTTGTCCCAAGCTTCCAAGCTCGGCTTTCCCGTCGGAGGAGAGCAATATCGCTTCCGCGCTTTGGAGGTGGTCCAACTCGTCGCGGGTAAGCTGCAAGGCATAAATGGCTTGCAGCTCAAGCTTGGAGCCTGCAAAATAGCCTGCCGCGGCTTCGTTAAGGTCTGTCGGTGCGTTATCGGTAGCGTTCGGGTTTTCGTCCTCAGCGGTGTAATAATCGTTGCCCGTCTGTGCAAGCCCGCTCCACAGCCCGCTTAAGTCGGGCGCTGCGGAGCTTGTTCCGCTTCCGAGTCCAGACCACAAGCCTGTAACGGGAGCAGAGGCGGTTGTTTCTTCGCCAAGTCCTGCCCACAAGCCCGAGGAGGGAGCAGATGAACTGCTGCCAAGCCCGGCCCAAAGCCCTCCTGAGGATGCGCCTGAAGAGCCTGCGCCGGTCGAATTGCCCAGCCCAGCCCACAGACCATCGTGCGGGGCGCTGTCAAGGTAATAATCGCTGCTCCAGTCGCTTTGCGAGGTAAGCTCGCCCCAAATTCCCTCCGAAGTGCAGGTGGCAAGGTTGGAGGGAGCTGAGGCGGAGAAGGTGTAGCTGCTGCCCGACATAACGGATACCATGCTGCGAATGAACTCGCCATAACCCGAAAGCTTAGTAAGCTCATCATAGCAGCTCAGCATTTCATACGATTCATCGCGAATGGTGCTGTAAGGTACAAGCACGCTCACTCCGTATGCATAGCTTGCAAGGTCGGAGGTTGTTTTGCCGGTTACTATCATGCTTTCGGTTGCTGCACGCAGGGCGGAAGTATCGGCATAGGTGTCCATCGCGTCGCATAAAGCCAGAATATCAACCAAGTCGGAGGCATCCTCGCCGATATACTCGCCAAAGCTGCCGACGCCTGCGCGCGCACGGCTTACGCCGCTAAGCTGCGTATCCAGAGCCGTGCAGAGGGTAATTCCGAAGCTGTTAAGCGCACTTTCAACATCTTCCGCCCGAGAAAGGTCAAGCAGCGCAAGCGAAGCGGAGTCCTTGTTTCTGCTTCCGGAGTAATAAGCAACGCAGTCGTCAATGATGGTCTGCCCAAGCTCCGGAATCGTAATACTCGGATTGCCGCAAAGCTCGGACATCCAGCCGCTGTGCGCCCAACCGTCTCCCGGCTCGGTTTCTTCGCTTGCAAGCATATAATCCGCATAGGGGGCAAGCACGCTTGCGACCTCTATCGAACCCATCAGGCACGCGTCAAAGCCTATCATTGCCAAGCGTTCTCCGGAAAGAGCGCTTGACAGCGCTTTGTCAATTTCGGTAAGGGTTAGGTTGTCGGAATCGTAAAGCTCATCAGCGCCAAAGCCGTAAACAGGTCCGCCGCCGTGATTCCATAATACAAGTATTGTTCTTTCAGCGGGAGCGGTCTGCAAGCCCCAGCGGATAAAGTCCGAAAGAGTAGAGGCTTCGCCCATGCTTGCTTTTTTGAGCGTTGAGATGGTTTCAAGACCATTCGACGTCAGCTCATGGCGCTGAAGCGCGCCGCCCTTTATACCCAATGCCTTCCAAGACGTAGTTCCGCCTGTTTCGACCAGAACGCGAACGCCGCTGTCATCCTTAATGCCCTTTATCATTTCCTTTAAGTCGTCAGTGGCGCTGCCATACTCGCTTTCCAAATCAGAGCCGCACATATACACAAGCACAGTAACTTTGTTCTGCGCGGCGAAAACGGGGTATGAAGGCAAGAGCAGCAAAGCTGTCGTCAGCAGGCAGAGCAAAGCGCGCATATTTTTCTTCAAGACAGTCACTTCCTTTTACAAAAACCCGACACATTTGTGTCGGGCTAAGAGAATCGGTAAGAATTATACGGCAGGGGTAAAGGAAGCCAGAACATCCTTTAGTATTGCAAGCTCGCTATCCAAATCGCTGCCTTCCTGACTATAGATGGTCAGCGAGATGCACCAGCCGTTAGCAATCGTTTCGGCGTAGTAGTATTTCTCGCCTTCGTCATCAAGAAGGTAAATAATGAACGGTATCTGTCCCGCGCGGACGGTTTCCGTGTAGGAGGCGGGGGAGGTGTCGTCGCCAAGCTCATAAAGCGCCTGCTCGATATAGGCATTAAGCTCGTCCTCAGTGTAGCTGAAAAGGCTTACACCTTCATAATCGGAAAGGTATTCGTTGTAGCATTCCAGAACCATATCATCGTCAAAAGCATCAAAGAGCCAAACGCTTTCTTCGGTGTTTTCGTCGATATAGGAAGAGTTGTCAATTTCCATACTATCGGGCAGAGTAAACGTGCCGACGCCTGATGCCGTATAGTCTGCGGCAAAAGCGGGAACGCAAAGAATCATGAGCGACAAGGTCAGAATTACGGCAACAAGCTTCTTCATGTAAAAATACCTCCATTTACAAATCTCATTTGGAGTATACCATCATTCCCGCTTTAGCGCAAATGAAAGTTGGGTGAAAATCTGCATTCCGAAACATAGATATTTTTCTATTGCACACGAATACAGACTTTAGTATAATCGTTTACAGCAGCATCGGGAATGATAAGCCATCGGCGGTATTTATCATTCTTGCGAAACGTTACGAAATTGCACAGAAAACTACCTGATGTTAGAGAAAAGGATGGAACGCTCAATGAAAGAAAACGTTTTACTTCCGCTTGGCAACAGCTTTGAATTCTGGGAAGAGGATTGCGAGTATACTAATACGCTTTATGTTGACGCCTCAGCCAAGGAAAAAGGCGACGGAAGCGCACGGAAGCCGTATAAGACCATTCAGGAAGCCGCGGATGCGGCAGCGCCCGCTACGCGCGTTGTCATTCGCGGCGGAGTATACCGCGAGTGCGTTCATCCAAGGAGAGGCGGAACGGACGCAAGGCATATGATTTCCTATGAAGCGGCAGCGGGAGAAAAACCCGTTATAAAGGCTTCCGAAATCGTAACAGATTTCACGGAAAGCCGTGGCTGGCAGAAGACCATGCGCTTTCAAGAGGAATCGGATATAAAGATATGGGAGCTTAAGCTAAAGCCGGAGCTTTTTGAGGGCTATAACCCGTTTAATGCTATAAACCTTATTCATGACAGGCTTTTCATAGAGTACGCCAAAACTGATATGACTCCTTATCTCAACCGCAGAGGAATGATTTTCTGCGACGGCAGACCTCTGCATCAGGTTGCGCTATCCAATATGCTCACAGGTGACGACTGGGATTATTATGCCGAGGAAAATGAGCATGATTTGTCAAGAACCGAAGGCGTTTATTGGGTGGAATCAAACGGGCAAACCGTGCATTTCAGGCTTCCGAACGACGAAAATCCTTCAGAGCATCTGATTGAGGTAAGCGTAAGAGAGCAATGCTTTGCGCCGGAAGAGCCTTTCCTCAGTTATATTAAAGTGAGCGGGCTTACCTGCGCTCACGCTGCAACGGGCGCGCCCGTTCCTCAGCGCGGAGCCATATCCGCGCTTCGCGGTCATCATTGGGTTATCGAGAAATGTAAGATTGACTGGTCAAATACCGTCGGAATAGATATAGGAGACGAATGCTGGCATCATACTCGCGATGATAAGCGGCTTATCGGCTATTCTGTCGTTCGCGGCTGCAAAATTCTCAACTCGGGCGTATGCGGAATAGCAGGGCTTTTCGCCACGCATCTGCTTATCGAGGACAACCTGATAGCAGGGACAGGCTGGCAGAAGATGGAGCTGTCTTGGGAGGCGGGAGCGGTTAAGCTGCATAATACTGTGGACACTCTGTTCCGCCGCAACATCTTCCGGAACACAATCCGCGCAGACCACCTTTGGCTCGATTGCGGAAACGAGACTAC
>CAZUTB010000228.1:0-4246 GCA_964622905.1 uncultured Oscillospiraceae bacterium
GCTCGGAGTCTATCACATGGAGGCGCTTTTCAATCTCCTCATCCGTCATCGCAAGATGCTTCTTTGAGTTAAGCGAGTCAAGATGCATTCAAGCGAGCGAACCGCCTTTAGGAGCGCCGCCTCGAAATTGACGCCTATCGCCATTACCTCGCCGGTCGCCTTCATCTTTGTGCCGATGGATTTATCCGCCTCGGTGAACTTATCGAAGGGCCAGCGCGGATACTTAACAACAACGTAGTCAAGCGTCGGCTCGGCGCAGGCATAGGTTTTGCCCGTAACGCCGTTGATGATTTCGTCAAGCCCGTAGCCTATCGCGATTCTCGTGGACACCTTGGCAATCGGATAGCCGGTCGCCTTTGAAGCAAGCGCCGATGAACGCGAAACACGGGGGTTTACCTCGATAACATAGTATTGCAGGCTGTTTGGGTCAAGCGCGTACTGAACATTGCAGCCGCCCTCAATTCCAAGCGTACTGATAATCTTAATTGCCGCGCTCCTGAGCATCTGATGCTCTACATCCCTTAGCGTCTGACTGGGCGCGACTACGATGCTGTCGCCGGTATGAACGCCGACAGGATCCATATTTTCCATATTGCAGACGGTGATGCAGTTGCCCTTGCCATCGCGGATAACCTCGTACTCGATTTCCTTCCAGCCCGCAACGCTCTTTTCGACAAGCACCTGATGAACTCGGCTTGCCCTCAGGCCGTCCGCACAGATTGTGCGCAGCTCCTCCTCGTTATCCGCCATTCCTCCGCCGGTTCCGCCAAGAGTATACGCGGGGCGGATTATGAGCGGGAAGCCGGAGGTTTTGGAGAACTCTACTGCGGTTTCAACATCCTCGGCGATAACGGAATCTATGCACGGCTCGCCGATGGAGAGCATCATGTCCTTAAAGGCTTCTCTGTCCTCGCTGCGGCGGATTGATTCCATCGGAGTTCCGAGCATCGTAACCCCAAGCTCCTCAAGGATTCCGCTTTCCGCAAGCTCCATCGCGAGGTTAAGCCCCGTCTGTCCGCCAAGCGAGGGCAGAAGGCTGTCAGGGCGCTCCTTGCGTAGGATGGAGATGAGCATTTCCTTATTGAGCGGCTCAAGATAGACCTTGTCCGCTATGGAGGTATCCGTCATTATCGTTGCGGGGTTTGAGTTGACAAGGACGGTTTCAATTCCCTCCTCGCGCAGTACGCGGCAAGCCTGCGTTCCTGCATAGTCAAACTCCGCCGCCTGACCTATAACGATAGGGCCTGAGCCGATAACGAGTACCTTTTTTATTGAATCCTTCTTCGGCATACTTCTTTACTCACTTTCCGGCGCGGCGCGCTTTGATAAGAGCAATGAAATCGTCAAACAAATACGCGGTTTCGTGCGGACCTGCGCACGCCTCGGGATGGAACTGGACGGAATACGAGGGAATGCCCGAGTACATAACGCCCTCAACGCTCCTGTCGTTCCAGTTAAGGTGCGTCACCTTTGCGCTCTGAGGGAGAGTTCCGGCGTCAACCATGAAGTTATGGTTCTGCGCTGTTACATAGCAGCAATCCTTGCGCAAATCCTTTACGGGATGGTTCGTTCCGTGATGCCCGTACTTCATCTTGACGGTTTTTCCACCCATTGCAAGCGCCATAAGCTGATGCCCAAGGCAGATTCCGAAAACCGGAATCCCGCTTTCCATAAGGGTCTTGATGGTCTTTATATCCTCGGGGTTATCCTCGGGGTCGCCGGGTCCGTTGGTCAGCATAACTCCGTCAAAATCGCCCGAAAGTATCTTTTCGGCAGGTGTCAGCGACGGGAATACGGTAAGGTCGCAGCCGCGATTGGAGAGCGAGCGCAGAATTCCGCGCTTCAAGCCGAAATCCAAAACCGCAACTTTTTTCTCCTTATCGCCGTCAATATGCCATTCCTCCTTGGAGGTTACCTCAAGCACGGGCTTCGGATAGGTATGCAGGCGAATTTCCTCAAGCGCGCTTTCGGTAGGCGCTTCCGTAGTTATTCTGCCCTTCAGCGTTCCGACCTCGCGAAGCCTTCTTGTAAGCGCGCGGGTATCAACGCCGCAAAGACCGGTTACATTCTGCTCTTTAAGAAAATCCTCGAGCCTTTGCTTCATCTGCCAGTTGCTCGGAAGCGAACATAGCTCGGAAATTACAAAGCCCTTCATATGAACTCTTTGGCTCTCAAAATCAAGCGAATTTATTCCGACGTTTCCGATAAGCGGATATGTCATTGTAACTATCTGCCCGTTATAGCTGGGGTCGGTTAGCGTTTCCTGATAGCCGGTCATTCCGGTAGTGAAAACAACCTCGCCTGTGACGCATTGCTTTGCGCCAAACAGCTCGCCCTCGTAAACCGTGCCGTCCTCCAGAATAAGGTATGCCATACGCTGCCTCCATCCTTGACCGCACCCGCGGTTATCGCCCGTAAGTATAGCATGAATATTTGTTGCTTGTCAATAGCATAAAAATTCACACAACATCCCCGAGCACCTTGTGTACTAAGAGTTTAGTGAGTATTTTGTAAGGAATAATATTCACAGAAAAATGAATATAGTCATGCCATATCCGTAAAAAAAGAAGGCGGAATAACCGTCTTCTTAATGAATATCATTCCTTTGCCATAGTTTCCTCACGGCGAGGACCATTGGAAACAATCTTAATCGGAACTTCAATTTCCTTCTCAATGAAATCAACATAAGCTCTGCACTTCTCGGGCAAATCGGAATACTTGGTGATTCCGCGAACATCGCTGCCCCAGCCCGAAACGGTGGTGTAAACGGGCTTGCACTTCTCAAGCACGGGAGTAACGGGGAAATCGCGAAGCAGTCTGCCCTCATACTCGTAAGCGGTGCAGACCTTAATCTCATCAAGATAGCCGAGAACGTCAAGGTTGGTGAGCGCAACCTCGGTAGCGCCCTGAGTAAGCACACCATAGCGCGTAGCAACCGCGTCAAACCAGCCGACACGGCGCGGACGGTGCGTGGTAGCTCCGTACTCTCCCGCGTCTCCGCCGCGGCGGCGAAGCTCCTCCGCTTCATCGCCGAAAAGCTCGGTTGTGAAGGGACCCGCTCCGACGCAGGAGGAATACGCCTTGGTTACCGCGATAATATCGGACATTTCCTTCGGGGAAATTCCGGCGCCTACGGGACCATAGCCTGCAAGAGGCGAGGATGAGGTGGTGAAGGGATAAATTCCGTGGTCGGGGTCGCGCAGAGTTCCGAGCTGACCCTCGAGCAGAACCGTTTTGCCCTCCTTGAGCGCCTTTCTGAGATAAGCGCCGGTATCGCCGACCCAAGGACGAACGCGCTCCGCAAGCGCAGTCATTTTCTCAAACAGCGCGTCAACATCGAGCTTCTCTTTACCGTAAAGCTTTTCGAGCAGCACGTTCTTCTGAGCGGCAACGTTTTCAAGGCGCTCCCTGAAAAGCTTTTTATCATAAATCTGGCAAATCTGCATACCGATTTTCATGTACTTATCGCCGTAAAAGGGCGCGATTCCGGACTTGGTAGAGCCGAAGGAATTCTTTCCGAGGCGCTCCTCCTCGTACTTATCGAAATCGACATGATAGGGCATCATTACCTGCACTCTGTCGGAAATCATTATCTGCGGCGCGGGAACTCCGCGCGCAACAATATCATCATACTCCTTTAGGAGCGATTCGATATTAAGAGCAACGCCGGGGCCTATGATGTTCATTATATTCTGATGGAACGCGCCGGAAGGCATCAGATGCAGCGCGAATTTTCCGTAAGAGTTGATTATGGTATGACCCGCGTTAGCTCCGCCCTGAAAGCGAACAACGATATCGCTCTTTTCGGCAAGCACGTCAGTAATCTTGCCCTTTCCTTCGTCGCCCCAGTTTGCGCCAATGATTGTCCTAACCATAGCGAAACCTCCTTCATCGCGTCCGCATTTTTTTCTCTCAGCGGCTCGCAAATCGCCGCGTTTTTCCCGAGAAAAGCTGCGGCTTTTTATGTTCCGCACAAGCGGCACACACGTTATTATGATACACGGGAGCGCCGTTTCTGTCAATATCGGAAACGATTTTTCGATAGGAAGATTGTGTAGCATAAATTGCAACTTTAAATGCCGCCCCCTAAGTCACACCAGAACACCGAGGGTACACCTGTCAGAAGGCGATTGAAAGTCAAAGCGTTTTCTCGGGTAGTGGTTCATCCAATACTCTACACGTTTAACATCATTCACAGAGAGTTTACCAATGTCTGTGCCGTTGGGTACGAAGCGGCGTACCAATT
>CAZUTB010000229.1:0-4246 GCA_964622905.1 uncultured Oscillospiraceae bacterium
GGGACGCTGCAACAGAAACCGCGAGGCGGAGTTCGGGCTTGTCTATATATGGAGGCTTCCAGAGGAAGTGCTTAAGGGGCTTCCGGAAATTCGGCAGGCGCAGCAGGACAGCGACGCTATATTGGACAAAGCCGCGCTTGATGGTCAGAGCCTTGAAACGCCCGAAAACGTGGCTTCATATTTCAGACGTGTGCTTCTGAATGATTTGGGTCGCCCAAAAGAGCTTTTCTATCCTGTAAAGGATTCCTCCGGCGGGCTGTATATTGCAAACCTGCTCGGAAAGAATACCGTGCTTTCCGCAGATTTGCAGCATCGGAAGCAAAACCCGCTCGACAAGCTGTCCTTGCGCTGCTCTTGGCGCATTGCGGGCAAGAACTTTCAGGTTATCGACGAGGACACCGTAGCCCTGATAGCGCCGTATAAAGAGGGAAAGGAGATTATCGAAAGGCTTTGCTCGGGCTGTTCCTATAAGGAGGAAAAGCTGCTGCTTAAAAAGGCGCAGCACTACACGGTTAATGCGTTCCGCGGAAATTTGGATAAGCTCATCAAGCTTCATGCCGTATATCCTTTGGGAGAAACGGGCGCGCTGGCGATTGCGGATGAGTACTATAACCCTGAAATTGGCTTAGTCACAGAGCAGCAGGAAATGAAACCAATAATACTTTAAGGAGGTGAAAAAGATGCAATACGAAAACCAACTGGAACTCATGGTGTACGGGCGTTACGCGCTTTTCAGCGACCCGATTACGCGCCTTGGCGGCGAAAAATGCAGCTATCAGGTGCCGACCTACGATGCGCTGAAGGGCGTAATGGAATCCATCTACTGGAAGCCTACGTTTATATGGGTGATTGACGATGTGCGCGTTATGAACCAGATTCGCACGGAGAACAAGAACATTCGCCCTATCAACTATACTGGCGGGAATACGCTTTCCGTGTACACTTATCTCTATTCGCCCTGCTACCAGATTCGCGCGCACTTTATCTGGAATGAGAACAGACCCGAGCTTGCAGAGGACCGCGACGAGGACAAGCACTACCAGATAGCAAAGCGTGCGCTGAAAAAGGGCGGAAGGCGGGACATTTTCCTCGGAACGAGAGAGTGTCAGGCATACGCAGAGCCTTGCGTATTCGGCGAGGGCGAGGGCTTCTACGATGCTGACGGAGCGCGTGATTTCAGCCTTTGCGTTCACGGAATCGACTACCCGGGCGAAACGGGAAAGAGTATGATGCGCCTCAGGCTTTGGAGACCTAAAATGGTTGACGGCGTAATTCATTTCCCCGCGCCGTGGGAATGCGACCCGAGCCTTACAAGGGATATCCGCGAGGTAAAGCCAAAGCAGTTCACAATGGCGGACCTCAATGAAACCATTGACGATGGAGGTGATGAGATTGTCATGGATTAATCAGCTTTTGAAAACCTATGAAGCGGTGAGCAGGCAGGGAGCATTTGAGGAAGCGGAGCATCCGCTTATCCCTGCCGGCTTTATTGAGAAGCGCATGGGTATAATGGTTACGCTTTCGGCTGACGGAAGCTTCAGCGGAGCTGAAAGGATTGAGAAAAACAAGGGCGACAGCGTAATGCTTCCCACTACGCCGGAGGCTGAAAGCAGAACATCATCGCGCCTTCCGCCCTTTCCGCTTTTCGACAGCCTTGTCTATCTTGCGGGCGATTTCTCGGACGAAGGTGACGGAAAACTTTTCGATTGCTACCTCAGGCAGCTGAACGAATGGGCGGATGATTCCGACGCGCCGTCAGTGCTTAAAATCTATCGCGACTATATTGCACGGAAAACGCTGATTCGGGATATGCAGAGCTATGGGCTTAACATCGTTCCCGAGAAGGACGAAAAGCAGATAGTCTGCTTCCGAATACTGATGGGTGACGGCGACAGCGAGAAGCTTTGGCAGCGGCAGGATGTTCGCGAAAGCTGGCTTAAGAGAAGCATGGCTGTTAGGGGCAATTTCAAGCTCTGCTATGTGGAGGGCAAGGAATCGCCCATCTTGGATAGCCATCCTAAGCTCCTTGGGAACGCCAAGCTCATTTCTTCGCAGGATACCGGAACTATATTCCAGTATAAGGGACGCTTCACTGAGCCGGATGAGGCTGTTATGGTGGGCTACGATGCCTCCATTAAGGCGCATAACACGCTCCTTTGGCTGCTTAACCGTCAGGGCTATAACCGATACGGTATGCAGGCTGTGGCGTGGATGACGGACGGCGGGGAAATGGATTTTCCTGTAAAGGATGAGCGCGATGACGATGAGTATTCCGAAGAAGCGACTGCGCCGCAGACCTTTATTGATTATGGAATACGGATTCGCGATATGCTTTACGGGCATATGCGCAGCCTTAAGGGCTATGATGAGAAAACTCTTGATGAAGTAAACCTTATCGCGCTGGAAACGGCTACGCCGGGGCGCGTTTCGGTCATCTATTATCAGGAGCTGCCCGGAAATGAGTATGTTAAGCGCCTTACGGATTGGTATAGGGATTGCAGCTGGGGCTTTTCCCGATTTGTTGGGGATAAGGATAACAGAAGAAGCTGGAGGGGCATTTCCGCTCCGACTCCGTTCGAGATTGCCTCTGTCGTTTTCGGAAAGCGGTCGGCTGAAACCGCGCGAGGGGATATGAGAAATGAAAAGTCCTCAACAAAGGCAATCCGCCAGCTTAAGCTGCGCCTTCTTCACTGCATGGTGGATGGGGCTGTGCTTCCTGAGGATGTCCTCGGCGCGGCGTTCCATAGGGTATCCGCTCCGCTTGGGTTTACGGACTCAAACGGCAAATGGCAGTTCCATGATTGGAATCTGGCACTTTCAACCTACTGTGCGCTTCTTCATAAGCGCCAAACGGAGAATAACGAGAATGAGGTGATTGACGTGAGCCTTGATAAGGAGTGCAAAGACCGAAGCTATCTCTATGGGCGGCTGCTTGCGGTAATGGACGCCGCCGAAAGCCGCGCCTTAGGGAAGGATAATTACAGGGAAACGAACGCTTTCCGCTATATGCAGCTGTTCCAGCAGCGCCCGTTTGATACGATGGTTAAGCTGCACACGCTTATCCTTCCGTATTACCGCAAGCTCTACGATAGAGCCGAGTGGTATAAATGGCAGATTGCGCAGATTATGGAGCTGTTTGAAAAGGGCGATTATGAGTCGGCTCTGCCTCTTGACGGCAAGTTCCTTCAGGGCTATTACTGCCAGCGTCAGGAGCTGTATCAGAAAAAGTCCAAAAGCCCCGATTCACCCGATACCGACGATGATACGAATAATTTGGAGGGATAAACTATGTCTGTACTTTCTAATAAGATTGATTTCGCTCTGGTATTCTCCGTCCGCAACGCCAACCCGAACGGCGATCCCCTTGACGGAAACCGTCCCCGCACTACCTATGACGGATACGGCGAGATTTCCGATGTATGCCTGAAACGGAAAATCCGCAATCGCCTGCTTGATGACGGCGAGCCAATCTTCGTTCAAAGCGACGACCGCCGCTCCGATGATTTCCGTTCCTTGAAGGACAGAGCCGACGCCAACGAGGAGCTTAAGGCGATACTCAAGGATAAGAATAAAGACCGTCAGGATTATGCCCGCGAGGCTTGCAGGAGCTGGTTTGACGTTCGCGCCTTTGGTCAGGTTTTCGCGTTCAAGAAGGGCAAGGAGGATGAGGGCGACGCGGTTTCTATCGGAATCCGCGGACCTGTCACAATTCAGAGCGCATTCTCGGTAGACCCGATAACCGTTACCAGTACGCAGATAATCAAGTCTGTTAACCTTGAAACCGGAAAAGACCCCGACAAGAAAGCCAGCGACACGATGGGAATGAAGCACAGGGTCGATTTCGGCATCTACAAAACCTTCGGCTCTGTCAACGTTCAGTGCGCGCAGAAGACCGGCTTTTCTGATGAGGATGCCGAAAAGTTCAAGGAAGCGCTTCGCACGCTTTTCCGCAATGACGCAACCTCAGCTCGCCCCGACGGAAGCATGGAGGTGCTGAGCCTGGTATGGTGGAAGCATAACTGCCCGAGCGGTCAGTATTCCTCGGCAAAGGTGCATAAGAGCCTTCATGTTGCGTCCGACGGAACGGTTACCTTGGATAAGCTTGACGGGCTTAATGCGGAAGTGATTGCCGGTGAATGATGATAGTGATTTCCTCCTGCTCTCCGGAATTGAGCATTTTTACTACTGTCGCCGTCAATGGGCGCTTATTCATGTCGAACAGCAGTGGCAGGAAAACGTTCTGACT
>CAZUTB010000230.1:0-4228 GCA_964622905.1 uncultured Oscillospiraceae bacterium
CTTCCAGAGCGCATATACGGCGAGCAAGCACGCCCTTGAGGGCTTTTACGAATGCCTCAGGATGGAAGCAAAGCCCTTTCGTATTGAGGTAACGCTGATAGAGCCGGGCGACCACAGAGGCGGAAGCGACAAATACAGGGCGCACGCTGCCGCAATAAAGGACGATTCGCCCTATAAGGCGCATTATCTGAGCGCAACGGAGCAGATAGCGCACGACGAGCATACGGGAAGCGACCCCGCAAAGCTCGGAAAGACCGTAGTAAAGCTGCTTAAAAGAAAGCATCTTCCGCTCCGCAAGGTTATCGCAAAGCCGGATCAGCATCTGGCAGTAATACTGCACCGCCTGCTTTCGGGCGCGCTGTTCCAGAATATTTTCATAGACCCATATTATCGCAAGCGTATGGTCGGAAAGGCAAAGAAATGACGGAAAAACAAGCGGACATCATCATTATAGGCGCAGGCCCTGCGGGAATATTCACCGCTCTTGAAATTTGCAGGCTCTGCCCCGAAAAGCAGGTTCTTATAGTAGATACGGGAAGGCGCATTTCGGAGCGCACCTGCCCCGCAAGAGCCACAGGCAAATGCGTGCATTGCTCTCCCTGCGCAATTGTATCCGGCTGGGCGGGCGCGGGCGCTTTTTCGGACGGAAAGCTTTCGCTGAGCGACGAGGTCGGCGGCCATGTGAGCGACTACCTCGGGCACGAGGAAACGATGAAGCTTATAAAGAGCGCAGATGAGGAATACCTCCGTTTCGGCGCTCCAACCGAGGTTCACGGGCTTGACGACAGGCGGGTTGACGAGATTCGCTATGAAGCCTCAAAGTACAATATCCGCCTTGTTCCCTGCCCCGTAAGACACTTGGGGACGGAGCACGCGGCGACCGTGCTGGGGAATATGTACGACGAACTCAGCGCACGGGACAACGTGACCTTCTGCGAGCTTACCAGCGCAAGCGAGCTGCTTGTAGAGGACGGCAGGATTACGGGAGTTAAGATGAGCTCCCGCAAGGACGGCGAGTACGTTGTCAAAGCGCCGTATGTTGTGGCAGCCCCGGGGCGCGGCGGCGCGCAGTGGCTTACGGAGCAGGCTAAGAGCCTGCAGATTGACACGCAGAACAACGAGGTGGATATAGGCGTTCGCGTCGAGGTTCCGAACAGCATTATGGATCACCTCACGAAGCACCTTTACGAGGCGAAGCTTATTTACTACGCCGACACCTATGAGAACAAGGTTCGCACCTTCTGCATGAATCCGGGCGGAGTTGTGAGCGAGGAGCATTACGAAGGCGGAATTGCAGTTGTAAACGGTCACAGCTACGGCGATAAGTCGCTGCTTACCGAAAACACGAATTTTGCTTTGCTCGTATCAACGCACTTCACTCAGCCCTTCAATCAGCCCATAGAATACGGGCGCTATATCGCGCAGCTCGGCAATATGCGGACGGGCGGTCCGATAATGGTTCAGCGCCTCGGCGACCTCCTCAAGGGCAGAAGAACGACTATGAGCCGCCTCCAGCGCTCAACAACCGTCCCGACGCTCAAGACGGCAGTCCCGGGCGACCTTTCCTTCGTGCTTCCCCCGCGCCACCTCACGAGCATTATCGAGGCGCTCAAGGCATTCGACCACCTCGCGCCGGGGCTGTACTCGAAAAACACCCTGCTCTACGGAGTCGAGGTCAAGTTCTATTCAAGCAAGCTGGTTGTTGACAACCATTTTGAAACCTCGATAAAGGGTCTTTATGCCATCGGCGACGGAGCGGGAATAACGCGTGGGCTTATGCAGGCAAGCGTTACGGGAATCGCGGTCGCACGGCATATAGCCGAAACCGAAAAGTAAACAATGATAAGCAAGCCCGCCGCATCTATTGCGATTCGGCGGGCTTGCTTATATGCATTTATCAAGCTCGGGTGCGCTTTGCTCAGGCGAATTACTTATGAAAATTGCGGCTGCCTGGCTTTACGCAGGGAATGCCCTGTTTGCAGAGCGGGCACTCGCTTTCCTCAAAGCTAACCACTTCCATGCTGAGAACAGCCTTGAGCGGCACTCCGAAATCCACTTTGCCATTGCTTCTGTCAACAATACAGCCTACTCCAACCACATTAGCTCCACGCTCATTCATAAGCTCCATAACCTCGCGGACGGAGCCGCCGGTTGTAACAACATCCTCAACAACAAGCACCTTGGTGTCGGGAGCAACCTCAAAGCCACGGCGCAGGGTCATAACCCCGTTTTCGCGCTCGGCAAAGATATTGCGGACGTGAAGCGCGCGGGCGGTTTCATAGGAAATGATAACTCCGCCGAGCGCAGGCCCGATAACAAGCTCCGCGCCCGAATCCTTAAACGCGTCCGCGAGAATTGCGCAGAGCTTTTCGGAATAATCGGCGTACTCAAAAAGGTGCGCGCACTGCATATAATGGTCGCTGTGCCTTCCGCTTGTCAGCTTGAAGTGCCCCGTAAGCATTACTCCGGTTTTCTTGAAGATTTCGATGATTTCCTGCTCTGTCATTTTTCTTCCTCCTAAGCGTTAATTCATTATTAAAGTATCAACAATTTCATTGACATCGGAAACGCCGGTCTTTTCGAGATAGCGGTGAAGCTCCGAAACAATCTTCGGCATTGCCAGCGGGTCGGTAAAGTTCTGAGTTCCGACCATTACCGCGCGCGCGCCGCAGAGCATGAACGCTGCCGCGTCCTCCCCGCAGGTGATTCCGCCCATTCCGATGACGGGAATTTCCACCGCGTGAGCCGCCTGATAGACCATCCGCATGGCAACGGGGCGAACCGCCGCGCCCGACATTCCGCCGAAGTTATTATACAGCACGGGCTTTTTCCTGTATACATCAACAGCCATTCCGGTGAGCGTATTGATAAGCGAGAGCGCGTCCGCGCCCGCCTCCTCAGCCGCACGCGCGTTCTCGGCAATATCGGCTGCATTCGGCGAAAGCTTTACTATGAGCGGCTGGCGCGAAACGCTCTTGACCGCCTTTGTCACCTCAAAAATCTTCTCCGGTCTTACGCCGAAGGCGACTCCGCCCTCCCTGACATTGGGGCAGGAAATATTCATTTCGAGCATATCGGCATCTGTCGGCGCGAGCTTTTCAGCCATTTTAACATAGTCCTCAACGGTTGAGCCGGCAATGTTCGCGATAACGACCAAATCCTTCTGCTTGAGCCAAGGCAGGTCGTTTTCGATAAACGCGTCAACCCCGGGATTCTGAAGCCCCACCGAGTTCAGGATTCCGCTCTTTGTTTCCGCAATTCTGGGCGGCGGATTTCCGAGGCGCGGCTTTAGGGTAAGCCCCTTGACGGAAATTCCCCCTATCACGGAAATATCGTAGAGCGCGTCAAATTCGCGCCCGAAGCCGAAGGTTCCGCTCGCGGCTATTACGGGATTTTTGAAGGCTACCCCGCAGATTTCCACTCCAAGCTTCGGCATCAGAAAATCACCTCCCGCGAGTCGAATATAGGTCCGTCCGCGCAGACGCGGCGATATACATAGCCCTCGGGAGTTTTTGCCTTTATCTTGCAGCTGCAGACGAGGCAAGCGCCAAGTCCGCAGCCCATCCTCTGCTCAAGCGAAACCGCGCAGGGAATGCCGTGCTTTTCGGAAAGCTCCGCAACCGCGCGGAGCATCGGCACAGGCCCGCAGGCAAGCACGACATCGGGCTTTTGCTTTTCAAGCTGCTCACCGAGCGGCTTTGTTACAAGCGCCTTTTCGCCAAAGCTCCCGTCGTCGCTTACGGCAAAAACGCGCTCCTTGTCTATCCCGTCAAGCCCGTAAACAAGCCCCGCGCTGCGATAGCCCGCGAAAAGCGAGCAATCGAATTCCTGCGAAAGCTCATCAAAGGCGCACCTTACGGGCGCAACTCCTACGCCGCCGCCCACAAGGAACACCTTTTTAGCGTTTTCGGGAACAAACCATGAAAATGCATTCCCAAGAGCACCGAGCAGCGGAAGCTCGTCCCCAGCCTTAGCAGCAGACAGCGAAAGCGTTCCCTCGCCCTTCACCTGAATTGCAAGCCTGATTTCCTTCCTGCCCCTGTCAATTCCGTAAATGCTTATAGGGCGGCGAAGCGGAAGCGACGGATTTCCGCTTCCCAGGTTAACAAACTGTCCGGCGGAAATATCATCCGCAAAAAGCTCCGCGCTTTTCAAGGTAAGCTCGAACATTGTATCGCAGAGCGGCTTATTGCTTACAACCTTCGCAAGGCATTCCTTCATTTAGGCA
>CAZUTB010000231.1:0-4215 GCA_964622905.1 uncultured Oscillospiraceae bacterium
ACTATTGCGTTTTGGGCAACAAACACATAGAGGTATGGTCTGAATAAGAAGATCCTAATGTGAAACCTTGTTCACGGCGAAAAAAGTACGGTTAATTCCCCGTCACATATTCACGAATGACACGACTTCCGTCGATTCAAAACCCAATTACTGAGTAACTAAAAACATATCCTGACCTACATGCTAACCGTGATAATTCTTCAACTGCCGTTAGTATACATTAGCTTACAAAAAATGGCAATAATAAAACCTATTAATAATTTTCCGGTTACACATGTTCTGTGTATTGCTGCATCTAAATGTGATTGCTGCTATTTTTAGCATGAGGCAGCATCCCTTCAAGATACACGTGGAGAATTAACCGTACCTAATTCCCCACGAATGACAAGAACATAGAAAGTGGTGAGTTGGGTGAGAAAACGACTGGCACGATTGTCTATTGTATGCGTCATGTTGACGCTGCTTATGCCAACGGCTGCATTAGCCGAAGAAAACATCTATCCAATAGGTAAAACCGAAATACCCGCAGCGGTTGAGCGCGCATTTGACGCCGCTATATTGATGGAACTCAACACAAAAACAATTCTGTACGAAAAGGAAGTGGAACGTTCTTTTTCACCGACGGGCGGCGCGGTCAATCTTATGGCCGCGTATATCGTGCAGCAAGAGGCAGATTGGGAACAGGAGATTCCTATAATCGATGACGTGCTAACGATTTCTTCGGGTGCGCGGAAATTAGAGCTGAAGCCCGGTCAACGCTGGCTCATCAAGGACTTGACGGCGGGAATGCTTTTGCATGGCGCGCAGGACGCGGCCATGGTGCTGTGCGACCATGTAGCCGGTTCTGAGGATGCGTTTGTCGATTTGATGAATCAATATGCCGCACGTTTGGGCATGGAGAATACGCTTTATAAAAACCCGCTGGGCGCATACGCTTCCGAGCAGACAACCACAGTAGCAGACCTTATGCGTCTGTGCGCTGCGGCGCTTGAAAACGATACGCTTAGAGAACTGCTTGGAAAAAGCTCATATGACGCATTAAATGGGACGGCAATTCAAAATCGCATGGTTATCATGCAGGAAGGACGTTCCGATTATGATTCCCGCGTCAAAGGGATTGGCGAGGGTTCCACTGCAAGCGCCGGTACCAATACACTCCTGTATGTCGTAGACGGTGAGCGAGCTTTTTTATTTGCAGGTTACACGCAGATTGATGATCAAAGGAACAGCGAGCGCAACGCGGTTTCTCTGGTTGACTTTTTTATAGGCGCATACGCTAACTTTAACGCCTCGGATATTATTGGACAGCTTTTGGAGGATCAAAGCCTGAAAGTGGATGACGGAGCTACCGTCATACCCGCGATGAAGGGAACATCGGCGTACATTTCCGTTGAGAACAGCGTTTTTGACGCAGTCGTCTCCGGCGGTCTATCTGCATTTACGCTTTCCGCAATGCCCTCTCTTACAGAGCTGCCGTCACAGGGGGACGGAATCGGTTCTGTTGCGTTGCTTTATGAGGGCGCGATGGTTGCTCAGATACCTTTGATCGCCAATGAGATCATTCTGCCGCCTGAGGCGACGGAATCTCCAGGTGTAGAAGTTGTGCAAAGCAGCATCGAAATTCCGATTTATACCGCCAATGACTGGAGTGGCTCACAAGCAAAGCAAACGATAGTGAGCCAATACGGTTGCTATATCATCATATGCGCGGCCGTTTTGCTGGCAGTCATTGTGCTGTTTACAGCCGGACGTTTACGCAAAAAGAAACGATAGAAACAGGAGAAGCCCATGACTGAATTAACGATCAAAGATGTTCTCAAAATCATCTTGCGGCGGATATGGCTGATTGTTCTCGTTCCGCTGTTCGCGGTCATTGTAACAACGGTGCTGGTTTACTATGTGATAACGCCGGTCTATACGGCTACCACGTCGCTGTATGTGCTAAACAAGCAAAACGCGGAGAACGTCATCAATTATAGCGATTTGCAATCAAGTTCGCTGCTCACGGCGGACTATCGTGAGCTTATCTTGAGCAAGCGCGTGTTGAGCGCCGTCGCGGGGCAATACGGCATTGATGTTGAAACAATGCAGGAGGACTTCGATATCAAGGTGACCAGCGCCAACAACACGCGGGTCATAGAGATATCCGTGACCTCTGGCGACCCTGTATTGGCGGCAAATCTTGCAAACGCCATAGGTAAGGAGTTTTCGGTAACGGTGGTGGAGATCATGGACGCAAACAACGTAAACTTCGTGGACGTCGCCGAGCCTCCTGTGGAGCCCTCCGCGCCCCAAAAGCTCATGACCATTGCCATTGCCGGTATCGCGGCGTTCATGCTGGCGATAGGGATCGCGCTTCTTGTAGAGATGCTCAACACGACCATCCGCACGGCGGACGATGTGGAGCAGGCGCTTGGGCTTACCGTCTTGGCACGCGTGCCAAAGTTTGAGGTGAAGTGATATGGCTGTTATGACAAGTATTTTCGATCAATATGCCAACGCGGGAACGGCCCTGCATGACGCAATAAAGACGCTTAGGACCAACATCGGTTTTTCCAGCATGGATAAGGAGCTGAAAACCATTGTGGTAACAAGCGTTGTTCCCCATGACGGAAAAAGCACGTTGACGATATTTCTGGGCATGGCCATGGCGGGAAGCGGTCAAAGAACGCTATTGGTGGAATGCGATTGCAGAAAGCCCATGCTGCAAAACTACCTAAAAATACGGCCTACCTTTAGCCTTATGGATGTGTTGAGCAAGCGTGTGGAGCCGCGGGAGGCGATTGTGCCAACCAACCTTAGCCGGCTGAGCCTGTTATCCTCCATGGTGTTAGCAAACCCTGTGGAGATACTCGGCTCCAATCGTTTCCAGAGCGTGATGGATGGGTTGAAAAACGATTACGATATTATTCTGTTTGATACGCCGCCGCTGGGTTCGTTTATTGAAGCCGCGCTGCTTGCTTCCAAGGCGGACGGCACGGTTTTGGTTCTGCAATCCGGAAGCACGGACGTTACCGCAGCGCAGGCGGTGGTGGCGCAGTTGGAAAAGGCGAAGGCACGGGTGCTTGGGGTTGTTCTTAACGGCGTTGAAGCGACAAGCGACGATTATTACTACGCCGACTATTATTACGGCGATAAGGGTAAAGGGAAGAAGAAGCATAAACAGGCGAAGCCGACTGTGCAGCAAAAGCCCGTGCGAAGCACGCCCGCGCCTGCCCCCGCGCCAAGCGGTACGGCACGTTGAAAGCGCATACCCTGACCGACATTCACTGCCATATTCTGCCGGGCGTGGACGATGGGGCCGAAAATTTAGATGAGACAAAGGCGATGCTGCTTGCGGCAAAGGCTGCCGGAGTGACTGCCATCATTGCTACGCCGCACTTGAGGAAAAAGATCGCGGATTTTGAAGGGATACGCCGCGCCTATGATAGCGCAAAGCCCTTGTTTGATGAGAATGGCGTAGAACTGCGGCTGGGCTTTGAATGTTATTACGGCATGCTGCTGGATGGGCTGGACGCGAAAGCGAGTACTTTGCACGGCACAAACGTGCTGTTGTTGGAATTTTCCCCCGGCTATCTCCCGATGCAGTGGGAAAACGATATCAATGGCATACAGCGGATGGGATTGGATGTTGTGATCGCACATCCGGAACGGTATGAGCCCATACAGCGCGATATCGGCGTTGCAGAGCGCATGGTGGAAACAGGCTGTGAATTGCAGGTTTCCGCCGGGAGCCTGACCGGAAGTCTGTTTTCAGAAACACGAAAATGTGCGCTCAGGCTGCTGGATAAGGGTTTGGCCGGATATATCGCCTCTGACGCGCACTGTGCCGAAGACTATCGCGTTTATTCACGAGTGATGGGGAAATATGGCTGCCAGATAAATAAAGGGATGTATATCTAAAAACAAAAAAGGAGGCGCGACAAATGGCGGATAAAAAACGAAACAACAGTATGAAACGAGTCGCTTTATGGGTTGTTGTCACCATCGCGTTATGCGGAGCGATTTTCGCCGTTGTGCGCCTTATTAAAATGCAAGGCGAAGCCACGCAGCAAGCCGGGGAGCAAGCCGCCTTGCTGGATGCGGCTGTCGCTACACCTGACGCGCAGGCTTCGGTGTCGGAGCCGCTTCAAGAGGGCGCACAGAACGCTCCAGCGGCCACGCCCCGTGCCGAGTGGCTGAATGCCTATGCCAAGCAGCCGGATAAGACAATTG
>CAZUTB010000232.1:0-4205 GCA_964622905.1 uncultured Oscillospiraceae bacterium
ACAAAAACAGATTTCCCGCAGCCGGAGCCGCCGATTACCGCAATCTTCTCGCCTTCCTCTACGGTTAAATCAACGCCCTTCAAAACCTCCAGCGCGCCAAAGGATTTACAAAGCCCCTTGACCTCGATGATGCTCATGCTTTTTCACCGCCCGTCTTTTTCCTGCGCCTGTCGCTCAGCGCGAACAGCCCGAACACGATATAGGCAAGCGCGAGATACAGAAGCATGCCCGTTACTATCATAAACAGCGGCTGCATGGTGCGCGAGGATATATTGTTTATGACGCGCGTCAGGTCGGTAATAGTGACATAGCCCACTACGCTTGTCCACTGTATGAGGTTTACAATGGTCGATTGGTACACGGGCTTGGCTATCCGCGCCGCCTGCGGAAGCGTTATCAGCCGAAATGCAGATATGCTTGAAAAACCCAGCGTCCGCGCAGCCTCCGCCTGACCCTTGTCCGTCGCCATGAGCGCAGAGCGCATCAGCTCCGCTATATGCGCCGCGATGTTGAGAGCGAAGGCGAACACAGCCACATATTCGGCGCGAAGCGGCGAGCGCGCGAACACCACGTAATACATGAGCATCAACAGCATCAAAACAGGAGACCCGCGCAATACCGCGATATACACCTGCGCGATCAAGCGCACGGGCTTCACCTTGCTCATGCGCATGGCGCAGACGAGCGCGGCCAAAACCGTTCCGATTGCAAGCGACAGCATTGAAATCTTCACCGTCGCCCACAGACCGTTCAGAATCGTCAGCCACGCGCCGCCTTTGATGAGATTATTGTAGATTTGATCGAGAAGGTTCATGCCATCCCCTCCTGATAAACCGCCCCGCAGCGCCCAAACGCGGGAAATCGGCGCTGCGGAGCGCGAAACAATCGTTATTGCAACATCATTTACTTCTGAAGCGCGTTATCGACATACGCCTGCTTGAGCAGCCACCCGGCGCGCTCGCTGATATAGGGAATCGTGGTCAGGCAGTTGATGGCCTCGTCCTCGCTGAGCTTGTATTGCTGAATATCCCCGGCATAGTTTTCAGCCGTCAGACCGCTCGCCCGGGATTGCCAGAAGAACAGATCGATGCGGCCTGCCGCCAACGCCGCGAAGCGCGCGCCGGAATCGATCTGCACGATCTCAACGGACAGCTTCTCGCGCGCCGCGATTTCAGCCAGCAGCGCGGTATTAAAGCCCGCGGGCTTTCCGTCGGCGGACACATAATCCATCGGCGGCACGTCGCCCGAAACGCCCACGCGCAGCTTGCGCCCGTCCGGGTTTTCGGGAAGCGTCACGGCGACAGGCTCCGCGCCCTCTACGACCTTCGCAACGTGCTCGTCCCACAGGGCGGCGATCGTTCCGTCGGCGGTCATGCTTTCGATGCCGCGGTTGAGCGTGTCGATCAGCTCCTGCTGATCAGCCGCCGCGAGCATGCACATCGACAGATCATACCGGGCCTGCATCGTGGCAAACCCGTCATTGCGCGCGGCGATGTACCGCGCCGTGGAATACAGGCTCAACAGCGCGTCCACGCGATCGGCGTTCAGCAGCATGAGTCCTTCCGACAGCGTCTGTACGTTCGTCACCTCCCCGAGCGTCTTAATTGCGCCCTCCGCCTTGAGATCGCCGCCCCGCACGGAGGTGGCAGCCTGCTCAGGCAGCATATCAATGAGTATCCCCAATCTGGTGTCGGCGGTGACGATGTCCTTTGGCGTTGCCTCCTGCGCGAGAGCGCTTGGGACAAGACAAAGAACCAGTAGCAGGGAGATAATCCACTTCTTCATTGGTGATGCCTCCTCTTTTTTCTTGTGAAATCTATCCAATCAGCGCGCTATTCCAGAACCAGCATATTCTCCTCCATGACGAAGCACGGCTGAGTTGAAAGCAAGTTCCCATAGGTTTCCGGATCGGGCATGATATTCAGCGTGGAATTCGGCTTCAAGTTGGCGCGCAGCCAGAAGAATACATCCGCCTCGCCGTTTTCGAGCATAGCAGCGCGCTCCAAATAGCTCTCGGCTTTGACAAGCTCCACATTTAAGCCAAGGCGATTCGCAATTTCCGCAATAACGGCAATATTGAAGCCTTCGGGCTGCCCATCGGACGTTACGTAATCCAGCGTCGGCAAATCCTCCGTTACAATAACGCGAAGCGTCCCTGCTCCGTCCATTTGCGGAAGCGCTACGGGCGTTACCTTGCCGGTCAATGTAGCGTTGATATGATCTTCCTCAAGCCTGTCAAGCGTACCGTCCTCCTTCATATCGGAAATAGCATTATCAAGCTTAACGAACAAATCCTTATCGAGCGTTGCAATGCGGATTTCCATCAAAATCAAACCCATATCCATCGCGAACGAAGCAAGCTTATCATCCTTCGTCGCGATATACCTTGCTACAGGTTCCGGCAGGTTATAAATGCTTTTGACTTCGCCCGCGAGGAGAGCATTTAGTGCATCGGTCAAACCGTCGAAAAAGCGAATTCCGTCGGTTTCATACTCCCGATGCTCGGAAACCGCTTCCGCAGTAGTGTCAAGCTTCGCCAGAAGACCAATGCCGGAAGGCAGCGTAAAGCTGGCAAGCTTCTTCTCCATATACTCTTTATTGAAAAGGAATCCGGCATACTCGCTGATATAGGGAACGGTGGTCAGGCAGTTGATTGAAGAATCCTCGGCAAGCTTGTATTCCTCAACGCTTCCGCCGTAATTATTTTCATCCATGTTCATCCGTGTCTGCCAGAAGAAGATGTCGATGCGGCGCGACGCCAGCGCAGCGAACCTTGCGCCCGAATCAATCTGCACTATTTCAATAGAAAGATTCTCGCGCTTTGCAAGCTCCGAAAGCATTGCGGTGTTAAAGCCGGCGGGCGTTCCGTCCGCCGAGATGTAATCCATTGGCGGAATATCGCCCGAAACGCCGACGCGCAGCTTAAGCCCGTCCGGATTATCCGGAAGCGCGATGGCGGAAGGCTCTCCAAGCTCTATAACTCCGGTTACATGCTCCGACCACAGGGCGCTCATTGCTCCATCTGCAATCATGCCCTCTATTCCGTGATTGAGCGTGGCGATAAGCTCCTGCCTGTCTGCCGCCGCTATCATGCACATGGACATTTCATACGCCCCGCGAAGCGTCGTCAGCGAAGGGTTGCGAGCGGCGATGTAGCGCGCTGTGGAATACAGGCTGACCATACCGTCCGCGCGCCCCGCGTTCAGCAGCAGCAGCCCCTCGCTCAGCGTCTGCACCTGCGTATCTCTGCCCGCTTCTTTCGGCGCGCCCTCCGCCTTCAGCTCGCCCTTATTCGCAGAATCGGTAAAGAACTGCATAGGCAGCATCTCTGAGATAAAGATAAGGTTTGTATCCTTATCAATCAAATCAAACGGCTTTGCTTCATCGGCAAAGGCGCAGGAAAACAGGCAGGTTATGAGCAGAATGGCTATTATACATTTTTTCACAGAGTGTATCCTCCTTTTTATTGTTATGCTAAAAATAGCATAGCAAACAGAAATCCGCGCTTATTCGCGCGGATTTGGTAGCGATTTTTGCGGATTTGGTATTTAGAGCGCAATCTGCAGCCTGAACCAGCCGTCCTTCATTTCATAGGAATTCCAAGCGTCATACTTTTGCGCGAAAGCGGTTATGGAGCGCGTGCCTGTGCCGTGCCCGCTCCGCGTCGATATTGGTATTCCATTGCTGTCAAAGACTGCGGTTTCGTCGCAGGTATTAGCGATTTCAAGCATAAGGCTCGGCGAACAAACGCAGGTTACGATAAGCCTGCGCTTCTCTATCTCAAGCGCCTGACAGCCGTGAATTGCGTTATCTATGGCGTTAGCGAACACGGTGGAAAGCTCTATTGCGTCCACGGGCAGCTCCGTCGGTATAGCCAGATTTGTTTCTACGCGTATGCCCGCCTCCCTTGCCTGAGCAATATAAGAGCCGAGAATCGCATCAAGGATGGGGTTCCGGCACAGGCGCGCGCTTTTCTGCGCGTCCAGGCGCTTTTGAGAGGCTCCTATATATTGAAGCGCCGCGTCTTTATCATCCTTTTCGAGCATCGCTTCAATGGCTTGCAGGCGATGCTTTAGGTCATGGCGCTCGATGCGTATCGTTTCCTCCGCCGCCTGCGTCGCCTCAAGACGCGCGCGCATCGAGGACACCTGAACGCTCAATAAATCCCTGTCCCTCCGCGCCTCGTCCTCCTCCAATACCCTTTG
>CAZUTB010000233.1:0-4164 GCA_964622905.1 uncultured Oscillospiraceae bacterium
AGAAATAACCGTTTCACTAAATTCATGGCGCAGCATCCTGAAATCAATTTTGTACAGGGGTCTTTTGATTACAGCAGCACAAGCGAGCTTGCTTGGCTATTGCTGAGCAGAGAGTTCAACTGCGATGTGTTCAGCATGAGCACTCAAAGCATTGACGTAAAGTCAATCATGCAGAAGGGCTACTGCGCAGACTTATCGGAAAGTAAAATCATTTCCGATGTCATCGGCAGAATGCATCCTGTTATTCAAAATCAGGTTGTTCAAGACGGCAAAATTATGGGAATCCCAACAAGCATCTCATTTTCTTATATTCAGGTCAATTCAAAGACTTGGAGCGATATGGGATACACAGCAAGCGACATTCCGTCCTCCTTTCAAGAGCTATTGGATTTCCTGAACAATTGGTGCTCAAGGGCAGAAAACGAAGAAAATGAAAATATCTCTGTGCGCTCGGGTTGGGTTCCTGAGTTATACAGCGAATCAAGCTATATTCAATGGCTTACAGGGCTGCTTATTGATGAATACATACTGCAAGCGCAGTATGCCGGAGATGAACTTGATTTCACCTCAAGCAATCTCGGCAGTCTGCTTGAACAAATAAAGCTTATCGGAAAGCGGATTTATGAAGCAGAGGCGAAACCATCGCAGTTCGCTTCAAGCGAGCCTCATCCGTTGTTTGAAACCCTCAGCGGCACCGTTTTTCCAACGAACAGCGAATACATAATGTTTCTGCCCTATTCAGAGCAATTGCCGTCGCTTATGCGCGCTGATATGAATGTTGTATCTGTTTGTTCCTATACAGAGTTGCCCACTATTGCTATCGGTCTTGCAGAGCAGGTATGCTTATCGCTTTCCGATTACACACAGGCTCTGCTATTTATTGAATCATCTCCGCTTACAAATCCGAATTATAAAGAAGCTCTGGAAATGACGCTTCAAAACATTGATTCGCTAAAGCAGGATTTGGATAAAGAGAATCTTAATACTTTGGAGCAAGATGAACTAAACAGCTTGCTGGAACGCTATCAGCAAATGCTGGCAAAAATACAAACGGATGACTATATGTATCTGCTGTCGCCGACGCAATTGGAAAGTTATAAGCTGCAAGCCGATAAGCTGTACTTTTCAACGCCTAGCTTATTTACCACCGGAAAGGACCATGCTCTGCTCATAGACCTTGAAGGTCGCTTCGCCTCCGGTATTATTGATACCGAGCAGTTTCTGCAAGAGCTTAATATGCTTGCCTTCATGATGCAGGCAGAGCAGGAATAAAGCAAAAGTGTAAGGCGCGGATATTGCTCCGCGCCTTACTGCTAATACTATTTAGGCTATCCCGCATTATTTATGCGACTTATGGAAAAGCAGCTGATGATAAAGTTCTTCATCGGAATGCATAACGAGGATTTCAAGCTCCTCATCGCCCATTACGGTAGTTCTGCCATCGGCATAGAACTCATCGACCTTTTCCTTAACGGCGGTAACAATGGGCGCCTTCTTGTCGATGGCTTCATCGCCCTTTAGCTTGAAGTAGCCGTTGATCCAATGCGCTATACCTGCAAGCCCGCTGTGGCTGTCAACGGCAACCATGCACGGACGGTGCAGCAGCTTATCCGTATCGAAAATATTGTAGATTTCCTCGTCCTTCAAAAGTCCGTCGGCGTGTATTCCCGCGCGGGTTATGTTGAAATGCCTTCCGACAAAGGGCTGGCGCGGAGAAATTTCTATGCCGATATTGCGCTCCATATAATCGGCAATCTCGGTAATAACAGGCAGCTCCATTCCATCGGTTGTTCCGCGAAGGCTTGCGTATTCTATGCACATAGCCTCGAGCGGGCAATTTCCAGTGCGCTCGCCTATTCCAAGCAGCGCGCAGTTTACCGAAGCGCAGCCGTAGAGCCATGCTGTATCGGCGTTAGTTACAACCTTATAGAAATCGTTATGGCCGTGCCACTCAATCCATTCCTCCGGAACGTCGGCATAATGACGCAAGCCATAAATTATTCCGGGAACGCTGCGCGGGAGCGCAGCGCCGGGGAAGGAAACGCCGTAGCCCATGGTATCGCAAGCCCTTATCTTTATCGGTACTCCGCTCTCATGGCTCAGCTTCATCAGCTCTGTTGCAAACGGAACAACAAAGCCGTAGAAATCAGCTCTTGTAATATCTTCAAAATGGCAGCGCGGACGTATTCCGTACTCCAGCGCCGCCTCAACTATTGCAAGGTATTTCTCCATTGCCTGCTTGCGGGTAAGCCCCATTTTTTTGAATATATGGTAGTCCGAGCAGGAAACAAGGATTCCGGTTTCCTTAACCCCCGCGTTCTTTACAAGCTGAAAATCCTTCTCGTTTGCGCGTATCCAAGTGGTTATCTCGGGGAATTTCAGCCCGAGGTTCTGGCACTTTTCAAGCGCTTCCTTATCCTTGGGAGTATAGAGGAAGAACTCGCTCTGGCGGATTATTCCCTTAGGTCCGCCAAGGCGCGACATCATCTTGTACAAATCGACAATCTGGTCGCTGGTAAACGGCGAAACGCTCTGCTGCCCATCGCGGAAGGTTGTATCCGTAATCCATATCTCGGAAGGCCTATTCATGGGCACGTTGCGGTTATTGAACGCTACCTTTGGTATGCTTTCATAATCATATATTTCGCGGTACAGATTCGGCTCGGGAACGTCCTGCAGAGAATACTTGTACTTCGACTGCTGCAAAAGATTGCTCTTCTTATCAAATTCCAGCATATTATCCTCCTCTCGGCGCTTTACTTGAGTTCCGAAACGAACTGAGCTATACGCTCAAGCCCCAGCTTAATCTGACTGCGCGAAATTGCGTAGCTGATGCGGAAATAGTCAGGAGCTTCAAACGCTTCGCCCGGAACAACCGCCACATGATGGCTCTCAAGCAGCGCCGAACAGAAGTCCATGCATGAATTCAGCTTTTGCCCCTTATAGCTCTTTTCGAGGCAGGCGCCTATATTGCACATAATGTAGAACGCGCCTTCGGGACGAACGCAGCGGATATTGGGTATAGCGTTAATCATGTTATACGCAAGGTCGCGGCGCGCCTCGAATTCCTCGACCATTTTTCTCATGTCGTCATCCTCAAAGGAAAGAGCGGCGGCGGCGGCTTCCTGCGCTATCGAGTTGGCGTTGCTGGTGGCGTGGCTCTGATAGCTTCCCATAGCCTTGATAATGTCCTTAGGACCTGCGGCATAACCGATTCGCCAGCCCGTCATTGCATATGCCTTGCTCATTCCGTTGACTACAACGGTCTGCGCCTTTATTCTATCGCTTATTGAAGCTATGGAAATATGCTTGTTTCCGTCATAGATAAGCTTTTCATATATCTCATCGCTCAGTATAAAGAACTCATGCTTTATTGCAAGCTCGGCAAGCGCCTTAAGATGCTCTTTATCGTAGACAACGCCGTTAGGGTTATTAGGGCTTGTGAGAATGAACACCTTGGTTTTGGGCGTAATCATTTTCTCAATATCTTCGGCAGAGGGAATAAAGCCGCGCTCCTCCGTTGTCTTTACATATACGGGAACGCCTCTGCACATACGAACCATTTCGGGATAGCTTACCCAGCAAGGCGAAGGAATCAAAACCTCGTCGCCGGGGTCAAGCATAGCCTGAAGCGCAATATAAAGCGACTGCTTTGCACCGTTTGACACGATAATATCGGCAGGGTCATACGAAAGCCCGTTGTCACGAAGGAGCTTGCCGGCTATAGCATTGCGCAGTTTAAGCGTACCGGAGGAAGCGGTATACTTTGTTTTGCCGTGGCGGATAGCGTCTATTGCGGCATTGCAGATATACTCGGGAGTGCAGAAATCCGGCTCTCCTGCGCCAAAGCTTATAACGTCTATTCCGTTTTCGCGCATCTCGTTTGATTTACTGTTAATCGCAAGCGTTACAGACGGCGTGATTGACGCGCAATGCTTTGAAATCGTAAGTGGCATATCAAATCCTCCGTTTCGTTATCAAGGGCACAATTCCTTTTTTTCGCAGTTTTAGCGGCTTCATTGCCGCGCAGACGTATAATAGCACAGCAAAGAGCAATTTTGCAAGTGATTTCATTCATATTTTATGTTTTTGCGCGGTATTTGTTCGCCGTATTTGCATTTTATTACGATGTATTATTCACTTTCGCCATATGTTTGCCCGTCA
>CAZUTB010000234.1:0-4164 GCA_964622905.1 uncultured Oscillospiraceae bacterium
GCGGTAGGTATACTGTATTCCCGCCGCAGCCTTATCGTCCGCATAATAAAGCGTTTCTCCGGCGCTTCCCCAAAGCTCGGCAAGAATAATACTTTCTCCCGCACTGTCGCGCTGTATTCTAAGCACGCAGGCGGTGGCGGGCTGCAGCGCAAGCACGGGCATTCCGTCCGAGTTATGCGTTACGGATACCGTGGGTCTTTGCGGCGGAAGCCATATATCGCTTTCGGCGGTCGGGTGATTCTGCGCAGTGAAGTATTCGGTAGCGCGGTAGTTATCCGGAGTAAGGCTTGTTGCAAGCATAGCCTGATAGCGCCATTCAATGCACTTCTTGTCTATTTCAAGCGATATTATGCCATCGGGAATGTTGAATTTGCCTACGGTGGTATTGCCGTAAGCGGTTTTCAGATAGTTCAGGGCAAGCTTCGCGGTGTTGTCTCCGCCCGAAATTCTTGAGGACAGCTTATGGCTGCTGTCGGTTACGTCAAAGCCCATCCATACTGCGGTTGACGCCTTGGGGTTGCATACGGACATCCATATATCTCTGTTGCCGCCTCCGGAAATGTTAACCGTTCCGGTCTTTCCGACGGTGCTTTGCAGGCTTGAAAGCCTGCTTCCCGTTCCCGAGGAAGTAACGGAGGATAAAAGCGAGGTCATCAGGTATGCGGTCTGGCGGCTGATAACGCGAGAGCCGGACGCTGTATGCTGATAAAGCACCCGCCCGTTTTTGTCGATTATTCTTTCAACGGTATAGGGCGTATAGTACGTTCCGCCGTTTGAAAAAGGCGCGTAGGCGGCTGCAAGCTGAACGGGTGAAACCCCGTAGGTCATTGAGCCAAGGGCAAGGGAGAGGTTGCTGTCTCGCGAGCTAAGCTCTATTCCGACCTTTTCCAGATAGCTGCGGCCTGCTTCTACGCCGATTTCGGACATAATCTTGACCGCAGGAACATTGAGGCTGTTTGCAAGCGCCGTCCTTATAGTTACAGGTCCGTAATACTGGTTGCCCGAGTTGCGCGGCGAATAGCTGCCGAAGCTTGTCGGCTCGTCAACAATAACGCTCGCCGTGGTATAGCCGTAGTACTCAAGCGCGGGAGTGTAAACCGCAAGCGGCTTGAGCGCGCTTCCGGGCTGGCGGCGCATCTGCGTAGCGCGGTTAAGCCCGCGCCTTACCGAGTATTCCCGCCCGCCAACCATGCATATCACAGCGCCCGAGGACACGTCTACGCTCGCCATTGCGCCCTGAACCGGCGTACCGTCGGACGCGTCCGCAGGGAATATGCTGCTTTGTGAAAACGCCGCGTCGGCTGCGTCCTGCTTGTCCGTTTGCAGCGTTGTTTCTATCGTGTAGCCGCCCGTCAGAAGCCCTTCCGGAGATACGCCGAGTATGCTTTCTGCTTCCTCTAATGCGGCATCGGTAAACCAGCCGTATTTTGACGGCGCGGTTTTTTGCATATTCAGAATGAATTCAGTGCTTATTGCTTCCTCATACTCGCTTGCGGATATCAGCTCGTTTTCGAGCATCGTTTCTAATATATACTCGCGCCGCGTTTTGTTGCTTTCCGGATTGCTCAAGGGATTGTAGAGCGAGGACGCCTTGAGAATCGCGGCAAGCGAAGCGCCCTCCAGAATGCTCAGCTCGCTTGCGGATTTTGAAAAGTAAGTCCTCGAGGCGGCTTCAATTCCGTAAGCGCCGCTCCCAAAGTAAACAAAGTTCAGGTACATCGCAAGTATCTCGTCCTTGCTGTACTCTCTTTCAAGCCGGAGGGCAAGCAGGGCTTCCTCGAGCTTTCTTGCTATCGTTTTTTCGCTCGAAAGGTGGCTCAGCTTAATAAGCTGCTGCGTTATTGTCGAAGCGCCCTCGGAAAAGCTCTGGCTTTTGAAATTGGCGATGACTGCTCCGAAAATGCGTATCGGGTCTATTCCGTTGTGGCTGTAAAAACGCAAATCCTCAGCGGCAATAAAGGCGCTCCTTACCTTTTCTGGAACACTGTCAAGGCTTATTGCCGTTCTGTCCTCCGTGCTTTTGAGCGTGGTTATAACGCTGCCGTCGCTTGCCTTGAGAACTCCCGTTTCAGCCATTTCCGTAATCTTTGTTACGTCAAGCTTTTGGAATGAGGGTATATCAAAATAAAACCACACAAATACGAAACCTGCGGCGGCAAGTATCAGCAGCGCAAGCAGAATTATGAGAATAACGCGAACCGCGCTTCTCTTTTTTTTCGACTTCATTGGCTTTTCCTTGCCATGCGCTGCCTTATCGTCCATTTTCTCAGCCTCCCCGGGTAGTATATCCGGAGAAGTGAAAAACTAACGCTCCCTTTGTCTGCCTAAAGGGAGCGCAAATGTTATTTCTTTGGCTTTCGCCTTTTGGCAAGCAGCCGCTTGTATACAGGCTCCTTCGGCTCGGGCTTGGGCTTCTCAATAACTCCGCGCGCCTTTCTGTCGAGGCTCACATCCTCGGGAACGGGAGAAAGCTCAACTACAACCTTTATTATATTGAGCAGCACGGGGCCTATCAGCATACCGATAAAGCCGCCGAAGCCGATATAGCCCGCGTACATACTCATCATTGTCGCAAGCGGATGCAGCCCGAGCTGAGCGCCGACGAGCCTTGGCTCTGAAATCTGCCTTGTCATAACATCGGCAAGGTAGAGAAGAAGCATACCTATTCCGGTTTGAATATCTCCCATCACAAAGCCGACTATGCTCCAGGGTATAAGTACAAGCCCCATTCCGACTATCGGAAGAATGTCCAGTATGCCTAATATCAGCCCCAGCAGGAGCCAGTACGGGATTCCTTCGAGCAAAAGCCCTATTGTAACAACAGCCGTTACAAGCACCGAAACGCAGGCTTGAGCCTTCAGCTGCCCAAAAAGCGCGTGAAAAACGCCTGTTTTAAGCGCTTTGCTTCTTTCCACAAACTTGGTCGGGAGAATGCCCGTGAAGAAGGCGAATATCTTCTCCCTGTCGCTGGTCATGTAAAAGGTTCCCATCATCATAAGCACAAGGAACAGCAGAATGCTTGGGACGCTCATTGCTGTCGTCCACGCTCCGCCCGCTACAAGCTTTGCGGTTGATGAAGCGATGGAAACGATGGTTTTACCGAACTCGCTCAGCGTGTTGTTGAGAAAATTGACCCAGTCGGCGGGTATCATTGTGCCAAGCTTTGCCGCAAGCTCCTGGGCTTTTACATTGATCCACTCGGAGTATACGCCGATATTTGAGGTAAAATTCTGCGCGAGCATTCCTATTTCCCTTACAAGCTGGAGAAACAGGGAGGATAAGCCCCAAAAAAGAAGCCCGAACACAACCAGCATCGCTATAACCGTCGGAAGGGCGTTCCCTTTTATATGTATCTTTTCAAGCCCCTTGCGCATCAGCTTTACCGCGGGGGAGATTATGAGCGAAAAAACAAGCGCGAACGCGAACGGAAGGCATAAGGGAAGCAGAAGAACAAAAATATATGCCGCAAGCAGAACCATTGCAACAAGCGCGGCTTTTCTGAGCAGGTCGTTGCATTTTACGTTCATGCGCTTTACGGATGTTATGAAGCCCTCCACATATTCGCCTTCCTTCGGTTTTTTTACAGTATAGCATATGCCGATTTAACTGGCAAACCTCTTTTTTTACTTTGCCTGCTATGCTATACTCTGAATGAAGGCAAAAGGACGTACTCGCATTTGTCTTTATGAATGGATAAATAAGCGGCGCGAAAGCGTCTGATATTTGATATACCCCATGCGTTTACTTAGGAGGAAGAATGACAAGCGAGTTTTACAGCGTGCTGGCATACGGGGCGCGATATGTTTTTGTCGCGCTGCTCGCCTTGTTTCTTTTAGCCAGCTGGTTTAACCTCCGGCGTGAAAATTCCGCTACAAAGCGCGCAAGGAAAACCGCTCCCCATGTCGGCACGGTGGGTCAGCTTGTCGTGCTGGAGGGCGCGGGCGTTTTTGCGCGCGGCGACCTTATCCCGATTCCGCCCGAGGGCTTTATAGGCTCTGCGAGAATCTGCGATGTCTGCCTTCCTCTTCCCGATGTAAAGTCCAAGCACGTTTTATATCGCTTTGAGGAGGGCAGCGGGCTTTGGTGCAGACCCATAGGAAGGAACACCTTTGAGCTTGACGACGAGATAATCATGGACAGAAAGGGCGCTTATATTCTGCACGG
>CAZUTB010000235.1:0-4149 GCA_964622905.1 uncultured Oscillospiraceae bacterium
CCCGCGTTGGAAACATCGCCCGCCTCATAGTATGAAACAGCTTCGAGATAGCGTATCTCCTTAGCCATATCCGCGCTGTCACTGTAATCGCCAAGCGATTCAAAGAGGGCAAGCGCGTCCGCGTTTTCTCCGTCCGCCATAGCCTTTTTTGCAAGCTGATAATCGCATTCCTTTGTGAGCGCCGCGCTGTCCATAAAGCCCGAAAGCTTTTCAAAAATATACCTTGCCGCGCTGTAATCCCCATCCGCAAGGAAGGATTGCCCCTGCCCGTACTGCGCTTTCTTTACGAAAAGCACGGACTCATCGTCATCCTTGCCCGAGAAGTAGGTTATCGCGACATCGTAATCGCTGTTATCAATAAGGTACTGCCCATAGGATGAAACGGTAAGGGCGAGAATGCGCTTTGATTCCTCATCATCCCTTGCGGAGAAATAGTCTATTGCCTTGGTGTACTCGCCCGCGCCTATAAGCTTATCGGCATAGGTCTGCATAAGCCCGTTTGAGATTTCACTTGAAACCGAATCGCCGCGAGCGGAGAAGTACTCAAGCGCCTCACCCTCCTGCCCGTTTGCGATAAGCTCGGCGGCATAGGCTTCAAAGGCTTCCTTTTCTTTAGAGGGGCTGTTCCAGCTGTCACCAAGCTCCGCGAACTGCTCGCCCGCGTCCTTATACTGCTTTTCATCAAGGAGCTTAAGACCCCGAAGATACTTGACCTCAGTAAGCTTTGCAGCCGCGCCGTCAAAGCCTGAAATCCTGCCTAAGTAAACAATAGCCGCGTCAAAGTTTTCCGCGTCTGCAGCAGCCGTAGCCGCAAGGAAAAGCGAATAATCCGCCTGATAAGCGCTGTCCGAATAATCCCCAAGCTCGGTGAAAAGCTCATGGGCGCGCTCGTACGCCTTGCTTCGCTGCTCGGAGAGAGCTATTTCATAGCGGCATTCAAGGTATTTTTCATTGGAGTCGCCATAGTCGAGAATCTGCTCGAACATATCGGCAGCCGTCTGATAATCCCCGTCCTTCATAGCGGCGATAGCGGGGTCATAAAGGCAGCGGTTGAGCATTGTCTGAACGTCCGCGGAAGAACCGGCTTTTCCGAACGCCTCGGCAGCGGAAATCATCTCGCCGCGCTCAAAGCGGCTCATTCCAAGCTGATAATAAGCGCTTTGCAGCTGCGTGCCTGCATCGGTAAAATCCGGAATCTGCTCAAGATAACGGATAGCCTCCTCGTATCTTCCCGCGTCAAGCGCCGCCTTGCCCGGAATATACAGGCACTCGCTCGCCTTCTCTGCGCTGTCCTCATAATCGCCAAGCATGAGATAGGTTTCGCGCGCCGCCTCGTAGCGCTCCTGCGCTTTAAGGGACTCAGCCAAAGCGTATCTTGTTTGCGAAAGCAGCTCGCGCGCGTTTCCGTAGCCGGATATTTCGTCAAGCAGGGTTATTGCGTCCTGATACTTGCTGAGAGATATCAGCAGCTGCGCGCGGCGATACTTCGCCTCCTGCACCTTTACAGCGCTGTCCTCATAATCGCCAAGCTCCTCAAACATCGTCTGCGCGGAAAGCAGGCTTTCGCTCGTCCCCTGCTGCAAAAGCGCTCCCGCCGCCTGGTAATCACACTTTTTTACATACTCGGCGGACGCGCGGTAAGAGCCAAGCGCCTCAAATTCCTGCCTTGCGGCGGCATAATCGCCGTTGCTCAGGTTCTTTCCCGCCATGTAGTATTTATACGCGGGAACTCCGTAGCGCCATATGCAGTAGCCGGAGCCTGCCACAAGCAGAGCGCCCGCAATGCTGCCGATTATGACCCTGCGCACTCTGCGGCGGCGGCGCTGCTCGTCCTGCCGCTTCTCCTCCATCTTTCCCGCGTCTTCTCTTGCCCTGCGCGCCTTCTGCTCAAGCGCTTCCTCGTGCAGCTTTACCGCGCGGGCTACTCCCTCGCGGGTGTAGTCATTCAGGACGTTCTCCTTCATTCTTTCGCAGCGGACGCATTCCTCGTCCTTAGCCGCGTTGGGTCTTCCGCATACGCAGAGCCAGACGGCGCCCTCCTGACGGGGATAGCCGACAGCGTCAAGACCCGCGACAAAGCGCAGCTCCTCAAGCTCTCTGCCGACAGGCAGAGCGTTCGGAACATAATCCACGGTAGACGAAGGAAGGCGGCGCCAAATGGTGCCGTCGAAAAACCATACCTTTTCGATATGAACCTCGATATCCGCAAATTCAATATCCGCTTCAAGCCCGACGGCAACGTCAAAGCCCGTCTTCGTTTCGCCGGCAAGCCCCTGCGTGCGCTCGGTTCTGCGCGTTATCAAAGAGCCGTCCTGCGAATACAGGATTACAGTTACCTGCACGCTTACAACGGTTTTATCGGAGAGGTTGTACAGCGTCAGCACACACGCCGGATAGCTCTCGGTAGGCAGTACATATTTCCAAAGCTCAACGGGACACGAAAGGTCTATCTTCATCAGGCGTGCAGCTCCTTTTAAGACAGAAAGTTATTTGCCTCAGCCATTCTCGCCGCTGAAACGGCAGTCAATGGTAAAATCGACAAGCCTGTTATCAATAAAGGAAAGGATAAGAACGCAGGTGTTCTCCTCCCTGTCGTCAAAATCAATATCACAGGCATAGTACACGGTCTGTTCGTTATCGTAATACACAACCTTGCCGTAGGGCGCTTTATCCTCACCCGCGTCGGTTGAATAAAGTGTTTCAACGCCATTCAGGCGCATTCCGTTGCCCTGCGGGAAGCGCATAAGCACATCGTAGAGATAATCGCCAACCTTGATTCCGCGCGGACCCTCGATGGTTTCGCCGATAACGTAAGCCTGAATGGTGTGCTTCACGTTCTTTTGCGCATCCGCGAGGAAAACAAGGGAAAGGTCCTCCCACTGCATAGTATAGAGGAAGGTTCCGTCGCTCGAGGGCAGATATTCGGCATCCTGCGCCTTGCCGTACTTCCGCACCGCTTCTTCGGGGGTTATGGAGAACAAATCCATTCCGTCAAATATCAAATCCTCGCGCGAAAGCATTGCGGGCTCGGCTCCGTCATAAGGAATATAGGAGAAAACATCGGAGCGCGCATTGAGCGCGCGGAGGTCGCCGATTCGCTTTTCCTTTTCGCTGTCGCTCATCGGGTCGCCGGAGGTATAGAGCGTTATAGAGGAAGCGAAGCTGCCCTCAATCTCGTAGGATACTCCCGCCTCGTACCAGCCGTCGTCATTCTTGACAAGCTGAGAATACTGAATGGAGGTGATTCTCTGACCGTTGCGGTGGACTATTCCGTAGCTCACTCCGCCCTCCGCCGCGGTATCAAGGTAAACAACCGCTGCTTCATTCGTTCCCAGAAGCTGCCAGTTGTCAATGGGATAATAGCTGAGGATTGTGGAAACAAAGGTTCCGATTGTCATTCCGCGCGCGTCGCAGTATTCGGGCGTTGCAATCTTAACGCGCTCAACCTTGCTCTGCTCGGTAAGCGACGCGGAATCCGAAATAAACACGAACTCGCCCATCGCCACGGCATAAAGCCCGTCGCCCGCGTCATCGTCCTCTACAAGGCTCTGCTTAAGCTCCTTATCGGAGAGCGAAAGCGATATGGCTTCATTAATTCCGGAAAGCGCCTCGTCAGCGGAAAAGGGCTTAACATCCTCAGCCGCGAAAGCCGAAACGCAAGAGAAGCATAATACAAGGGCAATAAAAATACCTAAAAATCTGCGCAACATCAGCATACCCTCCCGCAATCTCTAAATTTGCATTATATTCCGTGTCCTATTATAACAAAACTATTTCATTTTGCATAGAGTTACGACATTATTTTCAAACTTTTTTAACGAACAATACAGCAAAACAGGCATGGCAGAGGGGATTTGAGTTAATTTTTGAGCTTTTCCCACTCTGCGCGTGTTATTGCATAGACGCATGAAACCTTATTTGTTTCATTTTCGTATTCCTCAATGAAGCGCATACCGTTTTTCTTTGCAACGGTGTATGAGCCGACATTCGTATACTTCATATAGGTATAAACGGTGTTGAAGGTAGTGCTTTGAAAGATGAAATCGCGGCATTTCCTCGCCGCCTCGGTTGCATAGCCCCTGCCCTGATACGCCTTATGAATGTGGTATCCGATTTCAGGCTTTATCTTTCCGTTGATAATCTGCATTG
>CAZUTB010000236.1:0-4129 GCA_964622905.1 uncultured Oscillospiraceae bacterium
GTACTGATAATTCAATCTGCACCTGCTAGGCTCATTTTAGAAAGTAGCGGATTATGACACTAACAACGCCGCCTTTTGACACGAAAATAATAACACATCGGGGCTATAATATCCATAACATCCGCGTATGCGGCGGCGGATTTTTTCATTGAATTTCACTTTGCCGCGATAAAAGGAGGACAATTTATGTCTGACGCAGTTCTCGGACAATTTGAGCAGACAGTAGAGGCGCACGAGGGCTTGTACCCGCGCAAGGTAAAGATAGGTATAATCGGCGCAGGCTGGATTGCGGAATCCCATGTGGAAAGCTATTTGCAAATGCCCGATGTTGAGATTATCGCGGTAGCCGACCTTGTAGAAGGCAAGGCTAAGGCGTTCTGCGAGCGCTTCGGAATAAAGGGCGCAAACCTCTACCCCTCGCACAAGGAGCTGCTCAAGAACGAAAAGCTTGACGCAGTAAGCATTTGCACCTATAACCGCACCCATGCCGAGTGCGCTATCGACTCCCTCAGGGCGGGCGTTAACGTGCTGCTTGAAAAGCCCATGTGCGTAACCCTCGAGGAGGGCATTGAGATAATGCGCGCCGAGAAGGAGAGCGGCAAGGTTCTTTCAATAGGCTTCCAGCCCAGATTCGACAAGAATATGCAGAAGGTCAAGGAGATTGTCGATTCCGGAATGCTCGGCGAAATCTACTACATTCAGACCGGCGGAGGACGCAGGCGCGGAATTCCTAACAGCACCTTCATTGAGCAGAAAACCGCAGGAATCGGCGCTATCGGCGATATCGGCTGCTATGCCTTAGACCTTGTGCTTAACGCCATAGGCTACCCGAAGCCCCTTACCGCAAGCGGCTACACCAGCGCCTTCTTCGGCACCAGCACCGAATATTCCAAGCCTGAGAACGCCTGCCGCTTCAACGTAGACGATTTTGCCGCCGCGTTTGTACGGCTTGACGGCGGAATTATTCTTGACTTCCGCATTGCGTGGGCTATGCACATTGATTCCCCCTGCGATACTATTATTCTCGGCAAGAAGGGCGGGCTCAGGATTCCCGCTACCGAGTGCTGGAACGGAACTATGACCGCCCCTATGACCTTCTACACCGATATGGCAGGCTCTTTCACCGAAACGCAGATTCCGCTCATTCCCGATTCCGAGGGCAAGGGCTTGTTCTATCAGAAGATTCGCTCCTTCCTTGACGCGGTTGTATACGGCGGAAAAGCCCCGATTCCCACCTCTCAGGCTATCTACAATCAGGCTATTATTGACGGAATCGTTCGCAGCGCGAAGCTTGGCCGAGAGGTCGAGATAAGCGTTCCCGAGGTTTGAGGAGGTAAAAATATGAAACGCTTTCAAATCGGCTATCAGCTCTATTCCGCCCGCGAGGACGCACAGAAGGACCTTTTAGGAACGCTCAGCCGCCTTGCCGAGATAGGCTATGACGGAGTGGAGCTTGCGGGACTTTACGGCAACAGCGTCGGCGCGTTCAAAACCGCACTCAAGACCGCCAACCTCAAGGCGTTTTCGGCTCATGTTCCCTACGCCGAGTTCAGCGCGGATATGGACGGAACGATTAACACCTACAAGGCGCTCGGCTGCTCCTATATTGTAGTTCCCTACCTTGACGAGGCGACGCGCCCCGGAAGCGTCGGCTTTGCAAAGGTATGCCAAAACATTTGGATTTTCGCCGTGAAGTGCAAAAAAGAGGGAATTCAGCTGCTATACCACAACCATGATTTTGAGTTCATCACGCTCTCCGGAGAGTACGGGCTGGACTTTATCTATGACCTGCTGCCCGAAAGCCTGCTCAAAACCGAGATTGACACCTGCTGGGTAAAGTACGCGGGTGAAGACCCTGCGGCGTTCCTCAGAAAATACGCCGGAAGAGCGCCCGTCATCCACCTCAAGGATTATATTGGCGTTAAGGGCGGAGCTTCACCCTATGCGCTCATCGGTCTTGACGAGGATAAGAAGCACGACAGCACCGAATTCATGTTCAAGCCCTTCGGCTTCGGCTGCCAGGACGCCAAGGCGATTATTGACGCAGCTTACGACACCATTGCCGACATTCTCGTTATCGAGCAGGATGAATCCAAGGAGCGCCCCGCCCTTGAGAGCGCAAAGCTGAGCTACTCCACGCTTCAAAAGCTCGGAGTATGCTGAGCTTGTCAAAAAAGTGTTTTGACAAGCTCTCGGAGCAAGTGCGCTGCGCTTACTTGCTCCGGTTTGCATCATTTTCTTGTTCGGCTTTCAGCCTCACGGCCTTGCAATGATATAGGAAGCGGCATTTCAGCCGCTCCTCGGAGCGGCAGAGCCACCCCTGTGGATTTCAAATGAAGGGGCTAGCCCCTTCATTGCTTCCCCAAAGCAACAATCAGGTTTAACGGGCTGAGAGCGGCGGTTTACAGATGTAGACCGCCGCTCTAAGTATATTATGAGGAAAACGGGAAACGACGAGCGGACGGAAAATTATGCTGTTTATTGAGCAGGAAAGGCTTATAGGGTATTTGAAAAACATATCCTCTGTGCTATAATATCTCAAGGATAACAAGCGGCATTTGCATCCGCTTAATCAATACAGGAGGATTTTATGAGCGACATCCCGTCCCGACCAATGCTGATGATTGCGGATTCAGACGCCGAAGACAGGAAATATTTCAGCGATATTTTTAAGGAAGCCTACGAGATTGTTGAAGCTGATGACGGTGACCTTACTCTTAAGCTGCTTGAGAGAAACCGCGACAGAATAACCGTACTTCTATTATCCCTCAATCTTCCCAGCGTTGACGGGTACGACATATTAAGATGCATGGAGGACAGAGGCTACCTCAAATACTTGCCCGTTGTAATACTTGCCGATGAGCCGCACGGGTTCCCGCTCATAAAGTGCTTTCAGATTGGCGCAGCCGATGTGCTTTGCAAGCCCTACCGCAAGGAAACCGTCCGCCGCCGCGTTCACAATATACTTATTCTCGCCAGATACCGCCACCGCCTTGATATTATGCGCCAGCGCTACGAGCTGCCCGAATTATCGGACAAGGAGTCAATGCATTCCACGATAACCACGCTCGACACGCTTTTTACCCGCCTTGCGCAGGAAACCGACGAATCCGTTGAGCATATGACGAGGATTCGGCAGATAACAATGCTGCTGCTGACACAGGTGAACGCGCTGCAAAAGACCTATGTTTTCAATCCGCGCGATATTGACCAGATTTCAGCGGCGTCAATGCTGCACGACGCAGGCAAGCTGCTTATTCCCTACGGAATAATTGACAAGCACGCGAAGCTTACCGAGGAGGAGCGCCATCTAGTTGAGGAGCATACCGTACTTGGCTGCAAGGTGCTTGAAACCATCACCGATTTCCCCTCCCCCTCCTTCCACCGCTTCTGCGCGGATATCTGCCGCTACCATCACGAGAGAATCGACGGGCGCGGCTACCCCTACGGCATCATGGGCGATGACATTCCGCTCTATTCGCAGGCAGTCGGGCTTGCCGATGTATACGCCTCGCTAACAAGCCCCAACGCGTACAAGCCGGCGTTTACTCCCAATACGGCGCTTGAGATGATTCTTTCCGGCGAATGCGGAGGCTTCCATCAGCTGCTGCTGGACGCGATGAAGCAGATTTCACCATCGCTTACGGCGGGAGAATAAGCTAAGCGGTTATAACGATTAAAGCGGCGAAGCAAGATGCTTTGCCGCTTTATTATTGAGCTTTGATCTCTGTTTTAGTGAAGTTATTTAACAACTAGGCATTCGACCGAAATATTTCACCAAGATTGGCACATGGTTACGGCGGGCGAAGCTACGGTGAAAACGTATAATAATGATATTTTACGTGCTTCCAGACATAACGATTTATGCGAAAGGTACGGGCGGATATTGAATCCGCCCCTACATATTTATGGTAATCATGCCGTTTCTCTCGATCGGTTCTCTGCGTATATTACCCTGAGAATAACGGTATTATTAGCGGTGTCAATGCCGTATATTACCATAGTGGCAAGCTTCGTTCGCCCGCCGTTCCACACACCATAATGTACGTGAAACAGGGCGGGAAAACACAGTTTTACCGTTGCGGGTGACGGTGCAATTGATAGCACTGACACTAACTTTGGGTATGTA
>CAZUTB010000237.1:0-4083 GCA_964622905.1 uncultured Oscillospiraceae bacterium
CGGATATGCTTCCGTCCTGATTTATGCGGGTGTACATGAACAGGTTGACAGGATGAATGATAGGTCTTGCTTCACCGAGGTTCTTGTTGATGTTATCCAAGCAGTTCGGATGCCCTTTGCCGTTATGGTAGAAGAAATCGTACATCTCGGTGCGGCAGCAGGGATGCAGCAAATCATGCTCGCCCACATCGTCCGCAGTGACCATAAGCATAGGGCGGTAAAGGTTTGTGTATATCGTATCGCCGACGCGCAGGCGCAGGGATTCATTGCAGTCAATGGTAACGCCTGTGGAAAGGAATTCCTCGGGCTTTCCCGAAACCTCCGCAAAGAAATCAACCACCTGACTGCCTTCTAAATCAACTACGGTTATCGTTTGCCCCTTTTTTACCTCAATTGCAGCTCCGCTGCAGGCGGAAATCGTGTACTCCTGTTTCATGTTTTTCTCTCCGTTCTGTTTTAGTTTTCAGTAGATTATCCTGAAAAGTCATATAATGCCGCCTTATTTTTCCTTGCTCTTTTCGCGCTCGCATTCCGACCAGTCCGCGAGTATTCCCTCGGAGAAAAAGACCGTCGGCGCGGAGCATACGGAGCAATAGCGGCTTTTGCCGTCTGAGATTCTGCGGCAGGAGGCGCGCAGGCAGCGGTTGACAATGGGCGTAAGGCATACGGGGCATAGCTCGCCTGCAAGCTCGTCCTCGTTCCCGCATACGGGGCAGCGCGCTGCGCGCCCTAAGGCGTCCGTTTCTATGCACGCATACGCTTCTCCGCCCGTTCCGCGAATGATTTCGTTGTGTCCGCATATGGGGCAGAAGCGCGTTTCCGGCGCGGCGATAAAGCCCGCTCCGCAGTAAAGGCAGCGCCGCGAGAGCAGCGCGCCCGAAAACCGCTCGCATAGGCGCGCGCTCAGCTCCGCGCCCTCAAGCGCCCTGTCGCTTTTTGAAGCCTTATGCTCCACGCCGCCCTTGAGAGCCTGAAAATGAGCCGCGTTTCCTCGCTAAGCGGCTTTGGAAGGAGCGATAGCGCCGCGGCGGGCATAAGCAGCTCGCGGGCAAACGCGTCCGCCTCGCTTTCCTCGCGCGAAACCGCTTTTTCCTCCACCGCAAGCGCGCCCTCGTGCCCAAGCACTATATGCGCAAGCTCGTGCGCAAGGGTAAAGCCGATTCGCTCCTCGGATAAGCAGCTTCCGCTGTACATAACAGTGAAGCGCCCGCCCCTGTCCCTCAGCGTTATTGCGTCCCGCGCTCCGACAATTTCAAGCAGCTCAGAAAGCGCCTGTTTCCGTCTGCCTCTCGTGCTTTCAAAGGAAAGCACCTTGACTCCGCGCGCGCCGAGCAGCTTTTTTGCGTCAACGGGAAATTCGGAAACGCCCTCGGCAAGCAGGAATTCTCCCGCCGCGCGCACAGCCCTGGCTAGGCTATTCATCGTCCTCCTGCAGCGCCCGAATAAGGCGCATTGCCTGGCGGCGCCTTTCGGGGCTGAGCTTCTGCATTCCGCGCGCAAACACGCGAACATCCTCGTCCAGCCCGTCGTCCTCCCAGCCCATGAGCATGGGCGCGGAAACGGAAAGTGCCTCCGCAAAGCGCTCGACGCGCTCCGCCTTAGGCTCGATTATACCCGCCTCGTAGCGCTGAACCGCGCTTTCGGAAAGCCCTACGCGCCGCGCAACCTCCGAAAGCGTCATTCCCTGTGCCTCGCGCTCCCGCCTGAGCCTATCGCCAAAGCGCATGGTTTTCACCGCCTAACATCAAAAGATAATTCGTCACTTTCAGTATACGCTTATCTTGCGTATTACGCAAGTTATTTCGCATAAAATTGCTTTCAACGCATTGACACGAACGAATGTTCGTGCTAATATCTCTGTACAGACCCGTAAACTTACATAATAAGGAGAATCTTTATGACAACGGAGCCGATTATTGATAGGTTTATAGCCGCGGAACGCGATTACCTGATGGCGAAAAGCAGCCTGAGCGCCCTTACCGAGCGCGACTGGGAGCTGATTAAGGATTACTACCGCGCGGGACGGACGCTGGAGCAGGTTTCGGAGCTTTGGCTTGAGCAGGGCAAGCCGAGCGCGTCGCTATCCTCCGTCAAGCGGCAGCTGAACGCCCTGCGCGAAAAGCTGCGCAGAATCGGAGGGACAAATTAAAGCGGGATATATTGGCTTATATCAGAAGCCGTAGCACCGCTCCTTTGCAGGCTCCTTCTGCCGCCTGCTTACAAGCCCTCGCCGTCACTCTTGTACAAGCCCGAAATGCTTTTCCAAAGCGGCAAGCGCGTCCTCTAGCGTGCTGCTTTCGTTTCTCACATAGGTGAAAAAGCCCGAATTCGCGAATTTATCGTAATTTTCGCGGCTGTTGATGACCTTCAGGCATTCGCGGTAGTTCTCCATAGCCGCCTTCGGGTCGGGCGCTTCCTCTATCTTGGAAAGTATGAACTGCTTTTCGGGGTCGCTCCTGTCGAAGAACCTGTCAACGGACATGCTCTGCGGGCAGAGCATTATAGCAACGCGGCTTTCATCCGCGATTTCGCGCAAAATTTCGAGCGGAATGTTCGTGTCAACAAAAAGCCTCTTCCCGCTTTCCGAAAGCTGAGCAAGGCGCAGTATTTCCATATCCGCCGCCTCGCGCGAAACGTCGTCAATCCATTTTTTATACTCCTGCGGAGTGCGCGAAATAAATTCCTGCCAGCCGGACATAGTGTCGAAATACGAAAGCGCAGGCTGATGCGCGCTGTCAATTCCTGCGCTCAGAGCGTCATGGTAGTTTTCGCCGCACAGTATTCCGCCGTACTTTTCGCTGAGCAGGCGCACGGCTGTGGACTTGCCCGCATACGCCGTTCCGTTGATGAAATACGCATTCCTAAGAACATATTTGACTATATTGCTCTCAATTTGCAGCTTCATATTTGCTCTCTCCTTTATCGCTTAAATGCGTTGTGGTATAATTCCACCGATTATTATCTTTCGGAGGAAGAATGGACGCTAAAGAGTATCCGCAGCCTTCAAAGCGCGAGGCGCTTAGGCTTGGGGCAAGGGACGGAATCCCGATAGGGCTTGGCTATCTTGCCGTTGCGTTTTCGCTTGGAATTGTGGCAAACGAGGCGGGGCTTACCGCCTTTCAGGGCTTTATCGCAAGCCTTTTGTGCAACGCCTCTGCGGGCGAATACGCGGGCTTTACGCTCATTATGGCTCGCGCCTCGCTCTGGGAGCTTGCGCTGATGACGGCAATAGCTAATGCGCGCTATCTGCTTATGAGCTGCGCCATGAGCCAGAGAATGCGCGCAGGCGAGCCGCTTCGCCACAGGCTGCTTATCGCCTTTGACCTTACCGATGAGCTTTTTTCGATAGCAATCGCGCGCCCCGGGTACATACTTCCGTATTACTCCTACGGCGCAATGCTTACCGCCGCGCCCTGCTGGGCTGTCGGAACCGCTGCGGGAATCCTATTAGGCGAGGTGCTTCCGCCCGTAGTCGTCAGCGCGCTTGGGGTGGCGCTCTACGGAATGTTTCTTGCGGTCATAATCCCTCCCGCGCGGAAAAACCCGATAATTGCGGGAATAATCGCTGTGTCGTTTGCGCTTAGCGGGCTTTTGTCGCTTACCGCAATTCCGGAGGGAACTCGGACGATTCTGCTTACCGTGCTTATCTCCGCGGGCGCGGCGCTTCTTTTTCCCGTTAAAGATGAAAAGGAGGCGGCGCAATGAACGCATGGGTATATGTTCTCGTTATGGCGCTTGTTACCTTCCTTGTGCGCGCGTTGCCCCTGACGCTGATTCGCGGAAGGATAAACAACCGCTTCATCCGCTCGTTCCTTTTCTATATTCCCTATGTAACCCTCTCCGTTATGACCTTCCCCGCGATAATTTCCGCCTCGGGCAGCGCGCTTGCGGGCGCTGCGGCGCTCATTGTCGGTATTTTCTGCGCGTGGAAGGGGCTTTCGCTCATCAAGGTCGCCTCCGCCTGCTGCGCGGTTGTGCTGGTGTTTGAATTAATACGGCAGTGAAGAAAAACTCCCGCTTTGATAAAAAACGGGAGCTTGTATCTTGACAGGGCAATGCCTAATATTATGTTTCCTCAATATA
>CAZUTB010000238.1:0-3207 GCA_964622905.1 uncultured Oscillospiraceae bacterium
CCGCTATGCCGCCGAAAGGTCCGCCCGAGGCGGAGCTTTGATTTTCCATAGTGTCGATAACCAAATCCATAAGCCCCAGAGCGCTTGAGAAAACGGGGCTGTTCAGCTTCGCGGTGCGCTTGGGAACCTCGCGGACGGGGCGCTCCAGCTTAGCCGCAAGATAATCCTTGCCGCCTCTGTTGATGGCGATTCCGCCGCCGGTTAAATAGACGGAGCTCCAGTTGCCGAGCTTGACTCCGCTTTCGTCGATGGACTTCTTGACAGCCTCCGCGATTTCGTCAACACGCGGCTCAAGCACCTCGGCAACCTTTTCGCGCGGGAAGGAAACATTGCGTCCCTCTGCGGAAACCGCCTCAATCTCGCTGTTGGAGCCGCTCAAGCCGTAAACATAATTGCGCTTAATTTCCTCAGCCATCGGCAGAGGAATGTCAAGCCCATAGGTAACGTCAAGCGCGATATACGCGCCGCCCATCGGGATGCTCTCATGGAAAACGACAGCGTCTCCCTCAACCGCCATAACATCAGTGGTAAGGTAGCCCATGTCGATAAGCACCGCAGTGCGGTCGCGCTCCTCGTCCGGCAGATAAAGCATTGCCTCGCCCGTCGGAACGGAGAAATAGCCGTTTACCTTGATTCCAAGCTCGTCCATGCGCTGACGAACCTCGCTGAGGAAATACTCGTCCGCCACAACGAAGGAAACCAGCGCGCGAAGCTCCCTGCCCTTCATTCCGACAGGCTCAAGGGTCTTCTTCCCATCGTCAACAATGAACCACGCGGGACTGCGATGCACGATAACTCCGCGAAGCGGGGAAAGTTCCTCGCTGGCGCGGGCAAAGAGCAGCTCGATATCGCGGGGCGTGACCCTCGGGTCAGTCCCCTGAAGCTCAACCTTGGACTCGACGGCGTAAACGCGCGAGAACTCGCCCGGAACGCCGACGTTTATCTCTCTGATTCTGTGGCGCGACTGATCCTGAGCCTTAGCAACAGAACCGGCGATAGCATCCTTAAGGCTCTCCGGCGAAATCCACGCTCCGCCCTGATAACCGTCATAGCTCTCGACTCCCGCGCCAATAATATCGCAGCGCTGGTTACCGCCGTTTTCGGCTACCAGCGTGACGATCTTGCTTGTCCCAAAATCAATCGCGGCTACCGTAATCTTCATGAGCAATCATGCCCCCTGCTTCTGATAGCTGGCTTCTAAGCCGCCAAACGGAAAACGCCACGGAAAGCGCAATATATCCCATCCGGCAGACAAAACAAACCTGTAAATACTCACGGTATATTCTAACCGTTTTACTCTAATTTATCAAGTGATTTCCTAGAAAAATAAACAAAATGGCTGTACTTTCGTTAAATTTCCTCCAAATCCTTGAAATTACGACTATAAAGGGGTAATACTTACGCAATAAAGAAAAACAAAAGCGCCGGTGCGCACCTTATCAATTCGGTATAAACGTGCCCTCGCCGGGGTTGCTCAGGTCAAGAACCCCGTCCTTATTCTCCATTTGCGGAAGGAAGGCGCAGAGGGAGCCGATTTTAGCGTGCATATTCTCGGCGTCGCCCAGCTTAACGATGGTCTTTGTGTCAACAAAAAGCATTATGGTGTCAAGCGAGGAAACGTTGATTTCTGAAACGTGCTGAGAGTATTTCCATAGGCTCAGCTCGCGCAGCACGCTTATAAGCGCGGAAAGCTGCTCCTTATTCTGCGGATTTATAACGCTGCCTATCGAAATATTTCGCGCGCCAAGCCCCGAGATAACCATATAGTCAAACTCGCCCGTCTGCACCTTTTCAAGCACAAAGCCCTCTTCGTCAATCAGATAATGCTCGCCCTGAAAGATAAGCAGCGCGCAGGGAACGCGCTCAGCGACCCGCACGATAAGCTTGTCGGGAAAGGAGCGGTTTATCGAAACGCACTCGAGATACGGGCTTTCATTTATGCGCGTTATGTAGACAGACTTATCCATAGTAAGCATATTGGTATTGCTTTCAAGCTTCATCAGAGAGAGAATATCGCTATTGGTGAGCTTATGGCTTACGCTTTGATCGCCCGTATACTCAACGGCTACCGATTTAACGTTAAAAAAGCCGCTTGCAAACAAGAAATAGCACAGAAAAATAAGCGCAAGCACAAGCCCGATGCACAGGTACAGCGGCCATCTCTTCCTTGGTTTTCTGCCGACCCCAATCATGCTCCGACCTCCCCCTTAGACTATTATACAACGCGCAAGAGCCGAATTTCTATCCATTTTCGTCCTCGCAAGCAATATTTTCCCTCTTTATGTCCGCTCCGAGCGAATGAAGCGCACTTTCCATGCTCTCATAGCCCCTGTCGATAATCTCAGCGCCCGTTATAAGGCTTTCACCTTTCGCGGCAAGCGCGGCTATTGCTATCGCCGCTCCTCCGCGCAAGTCCCGCGCCTTTGAGGGCGCGCCCGAAAGCCGCTTGCCGCCCCTGATTACCGCTATTCGCCCGCCGACATAAATATCCGCGCCCATCCTGCGCAAATCGGGAACAAACGAAAATCTGTTCTCGAACACGTTCTCCGTAACCCTGCTCACTCCGTCCGCAAGGCAGCAGAGCGCCGTCATCTGGGACTGCATATCCGTCGGGAAGCCCGGATACGGGCAGGTTGAAATTTCCGTGGGCTTAAGGCGCTTTGGCGCTATAAGGCGGCAGCGCCCGAGGCTTTCCTCCACCGTGCAGCCCATGGAGCGGAGCTTCATAAGCACCGCCGAGAGGTCGCGGTTGGGCGAATTTTCAACGGTTATTTCTCCGCCCGCCGCCGCTGCCGCGCAGAGGTAGGTCCCCGCAACGATTCTGTCGGCAATGGGTCTGTAAGTGACCGCGTGAAGGCTCTTTCCGCCGCAGATTGTAACGGTTTCGCTTCCCGCGCCGCTTATCGCCGCTCCCGCGTGATTTAGGAAGCGCTGAAGGTCAACAATCTCCGGCTCGCGCGCCGCGTTATGCACAACGGTGGTCCCCGGAAGCGAAACGGCGGCAAGCATTACGTTTTCCGTAGCGCCGACGCTGGGGTAATCAAGCAGTATCTCCCCTGCCCTAAGGTCGCTGCCGTCGCAGTAGATAAGCCCGTTCTCCTCGGTTATTTTAACGCCGAGAGCGCGAAGCCCGTGCAGATGAAGGTCGATGGGTCTCAGGCCTATTTCGCAGCCGCCCGGATACGTTACGGTCGCTCTCCCGAAGCG
>CAZUTB010000238.1:3217-4082 GCA_964622905.1 uncultured Oscillospiraceae bacterium
CAGCGCCGTTTGCAATTCAGAAAGCGCGCACATCGCGCCGAAGAGCATGTGTAAGTCGTCGAAGCTCGCGTCCGTTTTCGGGTTCGCGTTCATTAAATATTCCACATAGCCGCGCGCGAAGCGGGAAAGCAGCGCGCCGAGCAGGAAGATTGACGAGCGGAGGCATTTGGAGAGCTTTTCAGGCATCTCCCAGCCGGATATCTCTGTGCTGTCCAGAATCAGCATCCTGCCCGTCTGCCGCGCCCTGACGCCAAGGCGCTCAAGTATCTGCCGCATATGCTTAACATCGCTTATCTGCGGCGTATCAAGGAGCTTTACCTCACCGCTGATAAGCACCGAAGCCGCCATTATGGGCAGAACGGCATTCTTTGCACTTGGTATGTACAGGCTTCCCGAAAGGCTGTTTCCGCCGCGAACGCGAAAAGCGTCCATATCCCCACCTCCGCAGCCGCGACAAGGCGGCATTATCCTCGCTTACATAAAATCATCGTATGTATGCGGCGGTGAAATGGTGCTTTTCAGTACCTTACGCTCCTGCTTACGGAAAGCAGGATTCCGACGGCGGCAAGCGCGATGGAACCGGCGGTTCCTCCCGCGGAGAAGAAGGGAAGCGGAAGACCCGTTGTCGGCAGAACGCCGATAACAACGCCTATATTGAGAAACGCCTGAGTGCAAATCATCATGGTTATTCCCGCGGCGAGCAGCGAGCCGTAAAGGTCCGGACAACGGACGGCAACGCGTATTCCGAGAAACAGCAGAACCACAAAGAGCGATAGCACGACAGCGCAGCCGAAAAGCCCGAAATCCTCGCCGACTATTGCGAAGATGAAATCGCTCTCCGGATACGGAAGATACGAAAACTTCT
>CAZUTB010000239.1:0-4079 GCA_964622905.1 uncultured Oscillospiraceae bacterium
AAGAGACCTGTTTGTCCAGAGCCTTGGCCGCCGCGGCGAACATTTCATCCGTCATGCTCTTAAGCTCGTCAAGCCCGAGCTTTGCGCCGGCGCAGGGGTCATAATAGATAGCCTTGTAAACGAGGGATTTATCGCGGTTAAGGTAAGCCTCAACAGCCATTTCCTCAACCTGGCTCTCAATATTATTGAGAAGCGCAAGCTCGCGGGGCATCATTCCGATATGCGTAGGCTTAAGCCCGTTCCTGTCCGCCAGCATAGGCACTTCAACGCAGGCGCCGTGAGGCAGATTGTCGATAAGCCCGAAATTGCGGACGTTTCCGTTGAACTCAAAGGGCGTTCCGTCGCCGAAGCAGGCGTTGAAGATGTAGCTGGCAAACTCATGCTGCCTCTCAAGCGTGATATCCTCCTTGAACCAGTCCTCAAGCCTGTCCTTGCGCTTGCCGAAGAAGCTGTCGCCCTCGCGCATGCACTCGCTGAAGAACTTGCCTGGAGTTCCGTCAAAATTGACAGGCGGGCAATAGCGCTGCAAAAGGTCGTCACGCTTGCGGAACCAGCCGTTGTACTCGCTGTTGTGGTAGGAGCTTTCCGTTACGAAATACCCAAGATGCTTGAACATTTCAATGCGGACGCGCTCTGTCTTATAGATTTCAGGGTCTTCGACAATCTCGCGGAGGCGCGGATAAACGTCCTTGCCGTTAAGCTTTAAGGTAAGATAGAACGCCGTATGATTGATTCCCGCGCAGGTGTAGGTAAGCTCCTTTGTAGGAACTTTAAGCCACTTGGCAAGCATCATCGCGGTTTCCTGAACGCTGTGGCAAAGCCCGATAAAATTGAGCTGCGGGTACAGCGTCTGAATGGTGCGGCAAATCATCGCCATAGGGTTGGTATAGTTAAGGAAGACGGCGTCCGGACAAAGCTCCGCAACATCCGCGCAGATTTCAACTATTGGCTGAATCGTGCGGAGATAGCAGAAGATGCCCCAGCAGCCGCGGGTATCGCCGATAGCCGCCTCGATTCCGTACTTGGACGGGATGCACAGCTCATCGCGAATCGCCTCATAACCGCCAACCTGAATGGTGCAGAGTATTCCGTCCGCCCCCGGGAGCGCCTCGCGGCGGTCCGTGGTGCAATGCACCGTTGCGGGATAGCCGCCAGCGTCCACATAGCGCTGAACCATTCTGCGCGCCATTTCGAGGTTTTCCTCATTGATATCTACAAGCCACAGCTCCGAATCGCGGAGAGCCTCGAACGTGAGAATGTCACGCGAAAGGTTTCGTGTAAAGATGAAGCTGCCTGCGCCGATGAAAACAATTTTCTTTGGCATAATTACATCTGCCCTTCATTAAATTAACGCCTGCCATAGTTTCTTAGGTTCGCCATTCTTCCGCAGCGGAGGAATGACTAGCCGTAACGTTTCGTTGTTCCTTATGGCTGAATCTTAACCGCCGCCGCATGAAAAGTAAATATGCATTTCTTATTTGCAAGCTTTGCGATTTTTCGCAAATCCAATAAAGTCAAGGCTTCGCAAAAGAATGTGCAATTCTTTATACCTATGCAAAAATGGTTAATTGCCTCCCATATAGAACAGTTTTCAGCGTTTTACCGTGATTTTGAGCGCAGAGGGGTGAGCGGCGTCATGGTAGACGGTCTGGTGCGCGATGACCGCTTCTCTGCCCTGCCCTATCGGCTCACCGGTGTTCAGATTGCGGTCATACTCCGGATAATTGGAGGAGGAAACCTCCAGCTTAATGCGATGACACGCAGACAGCTGCGCGGATATTTCGCCTAACGAGATTGTATAGGAAACTATCTCGCCGGGCGTTACAGGCTCGCTCTTCATTCTTCCATTACGATAGCGCGCCCTGACTATTCCGTGCAGCAGCGGAACGGATATTCCGTCCTCACCCTCATCGGATATGCGGGCGAAGAAATCCGTATCCACAGCCGAGGTGGCGGCAAAAAGGTCAACTGAAACGTTTCCTGTAATCGTGAGCGGCTTTTCAAGCGGCTCTGAGCGATAGTTAAGCACATCCGCGCGGCTTTCAAGGCAGGCGGAATCCCCAAGCACCGTACGCCCCTGCGCGTCGGTATAGCGGGAGGGCAGCGGATGCTCCGGATCGTAATCATATTTATCCGGTTCTTCATCGGAAGGCGCTTGCGGCAGAAGCTTCTTTCCGCTAAGGTAGAGCAAAGTTTCCGCACAATCGCGCGGCGGCCACTCGCTCGCCTCGTGCCAGCGGTTCTCTCCAAGCGTGAAGTAGCACACGCGCGGTATTTCCGCGCGCTCGCCTTCCTTCATCCGGCGGTCGAGCCACTCGATGGTCATCCGGTCAATCTTCTGCCCCTTGCCGCTGTTCTCCTCACCGAAGTCATAGCCGTCAACGGTGGAATTAAGCCATCCGCCATGCCCCCAAGGTCCGATAACAAGGCGGCTGTTCTCCCTTGCGTTTTCCGTTCCGTGCGCCATAATTTCGGCGTAGTTCTCAAGCGTTCCGTCCTTTGCCCCGTCAAACCAGCCGGTCAGGAAGAACATAGGCACCTTTATCTTCTCAATTGGAAGCGGCTTGTGCGCGTGCTTCCAGAACTCCTCTTTTTCAACTCCGTCAACAAGCGCTACGAAGTCAAGAAGCAGCGGCACGTTTTCAATGCGCGCGGCGGGCGTTTCCCTTATGGGAAGCTTAAACATAACCTCGTCAAAATGCTCGCGGTAGTAAGCTATCTTTTCGCGAATCTCGGTTTTCTCCGCCTCGGTCTGTGCAAAGCGGTCGATATTGCTCAGAACCTGCGAGTAAAGCCATTGCAGATGATACTGATTGAGCGTCATCGAGCGCGTTACGCTGAACGGAAGAAGCGCCGAGTTCTGGAACGGACAGATTGTGACAAGATGCTCCGGCACAGCGGAGGCTGCCGCCATCTGCGTAAAGCCGAAATAGGAAAGCCCGTACATAGCAACCCGCCCGTCGCACCAAGGCTGAGCGGCGACAGCCTCAACGGTGTCATACCCATCGTCATACTCGCTTGCGCCCGACGAATCAAGCACGCCCTCGGAAGCGCCGACTCCGCGCACATCCTGAATAACAAGAGCGTAGCCCGCGTCAACAATCGCCTGATAATCGGAATACAGCCATTCTCCCGCAAAGTTTTCCTTAAGGTAGGGTGTGCGCATAAGCAGCGCGGGGCGCGGAGCATTCCCCTCGGGCAGATAAACATCGCACGCGAGCCTGACTCCGTCGCGCATGGAAAGCATTAATGAGCGAAGCATTATTCTTCCTCCTTGTACACGGGATAGGGGCGCTTTTCAACGCGGTCGGGCTTATCGCTGAAGCGTCCGATTCCGCCTATGAAATCATTCTCAAGGCTTCCGTCGCCCCTGATGCCGAACACGCGCCCGATATAGCGCACGCGATAGGCGTTGAGCAGAATGAGCAGCTGATTTCCGCCCTGCTCCGGCATTTTGCGGTTTACATTGCGCTCTGTAACGGAATAGAGATAGAAGCCTTCCCGCAGCTTGATGTAATAAGCAGGCTCCTCATAGCAGGGATAAATGCTTTCGCGGTCAAGGAAGCCCTGATAATGCCTGCGCGCCTGCTCATCCGCGTCCTTGGCAAGCGTTTTATCGGAATCGCCAAGGCGGAAATGGTCTATGCCGTGATAGATGTGCATTACCTCGTCGTTGGGGTTATAGCGCCATATAACGCGCTTGCCTGCAAGCTCGTCCGTCATGGAATTGCGCTCCGTTTTAAGCTCCGCAAACGGACGCTTTTCCGCGCCGAAATAGACCTTGCTGTCAACCATGCGCGGCTTGCTTGGGTCAGCTCCAAGGACGGCGACAACGCAGGTGATAAGCGTGCTGTCTGCGTCCCAAACAAGCGTTACATTGGTAACGGGCGTTCTCTCCTTCAATACAACCTTTATAAGAAACAGGTTCTCATCGCCCTTAGCCGCCTCATAGCGCTCCCAGCAAAACGGCTTGCCCTCATAAGCCCACTCAAGGTTCTGCGCGTCAAGAAAGCGGATGAACACAGGCTCAAGCCCGTCAATTCTCGCTTCAAGCGTCCGCCCCGAAAGCTCGCTCGTCA
>CAZUTB010000240.1:0-4076 GCA_964622905.1 uncultured Oscillospiraceae bacterium
TCGGTTATCTCAATGGCTCCGCTCCCCGTCTGTATTATCAGCCCGCTTTGAACATCGGCGCTAATTATGCTTCCCGCACTAAGGGAACCGGTTATGTTCACAGCTTTTGCGGCGCAAAGCTTAACTGTGCCGCTCTCAAGCTCAACATAGGTTGACGGCCACGGAGTGAAGGCTCTTACCCTTCTTTCAATTTCCTCCGCGCTTTCCGTAAACAAGACTTTGCCCATTTCCTTTGTGAGCATCTTATCATAGGTCATTCCGTCCTCGGGCTGCTTCTGCGGCTTAACGCTCCCGTCCTCAAGTCCGTCCAAGGTTTTGAGAATGAGCTTTGCGCCTATGTTAGCAAGCCTTATCGTCAGCTCCGGCGTTGTTTCGTCCTTGCGTATCTCCGTTGCCTCGGAAAGCAGCAAATCTCCCGAGTCAATGCCCGCGTCCGTAAGCATTGTGGTTACGCCCGTTTCCTTATCGCCCTGCCAGATCGCATAGGCTATCGGAGCGCTTCCGCGATGCCGAGGAAGAAGCGAGGCATGAACGTTTACCGTTCCGATTTTCGGAATATCGAGCATCTCCTGCGATAGAATCTGACCAAATGCGGCGGTTACAAACGCATCCGCGTTCAAGCCCTTCAAGTCCTCAATGCTTTCCTTGCGGATTCTTTGAGGCTGAAACACGGGTATTCCGTTTTCCTCGGCAAGGCACTTAACGGGGCTTTTGACAAGCTTTCCGCCTCGCCCCTTTGGTCTGTCCGGCTGAGTGAAAACGGCGCACACCACATGGCGCGAGGCAATAATCGCCTTCAAAACCGTTTCCGCAAATTCGGGAGTTCCCATAAAAACCAAGCGCATTACTTATTTTCGCCCTCGTTTTCCTCTTCTTCGTCAGGCTGGTCATAGGGTATCTCTTTATCCATAATGTCGATATAAAGCTTTCCGTCAAGATGGTCGGTTTCATGGCAGATTGCCCTTGCGAGCAGCTCCTCGCCCTCAAGCTCAAAGAATTTGCCGTCCCTGTCCTGCGCTCTTACCGTTACCTTATTAGGACGGTGAACAAGTCCCGCTCTGCGCGGGATGCTTAGGCAGCCCTCTCGCCCGTACTGGTCGCCCTCGGCGGATATAATTTCGGGATTGATAAGCTCGAAAAGCCCGTCGCCGGCATCAATAACCACTATGCGCTTAAGCATGCCAACCTGCGGCGCTGCAAGCCCGCAGCCGTCAGCCTCGTACATGGTGTCCGCCATATCGTCAAGAAGCGAGCCGAGCTTTTTATCAAACACCGTTACAGGCTTTGAAATCTTTCTGAGCTTTTCGTTTCCGAGCGTTACAATCTTTCTGTATCCCATTTTCTTCTTCTCCTTACATAAGCGTTGCGGGGTCAATCTCGCAGTATACCGCGGTTTCGCCGCCTTCGGCGGCGCAGCTCTGCAAAAAGTCTATAACAGGCTGGGAGGCTTTGTTTACAAGCAGCTTCATCAGTATATGATAGCGGTATTTGCCGCGTATCATCTTTACCGGAGCCGCCTCGCCGCGAAGCACAAGCACTCGCCTTCGCTGCTCCGGATGCAGCTCAAGGTAATCCTCGGTTAGCTTCAGAAGCTCCTCCTCCTTGGCTTTGCACTCCGGCTCGCAGGAGTTTTCCATCAGTAGGCGGCAAATCATCGTAAAGGGCGGGAACAGCCCTCTGCGCCGCCTTGCGAACTCCTCCTGAAAGAACTCGCGATAATCCTGTCTGGAGGCGGAGGCTATTGCGTAATGCTCTGGCTTGTAGGTCTGCACTACAACCTCGCCCGGCTCATCCGCCCTTCCCGCTCTGCCCGAAACCTGAGTCAAAAGCTGAAAGGTTCTTTCGGGCGCTCTGAAATCGGGAAGCATCAGCGTAAGGTCAGCCATTATTACACCGACCAGCGTAACTGCGGGAAAATCCAAGCCCTTGGCAATCATCTGAGTGCCTATAAGCACCTGCGCACGCCGCGCTCTGAACGCGTCCAGAATTTCCTCATGCGCGCCGCGCTTCTCCGTTGTGTCAAGATCCATCCGCAGTATTCCCGTGTCGGGAAAGAGCTTTCTTATCTCCTCCTCAACGCGCTGAGTGCCTATTCCGAACTGCTTTATATGCGCGGAATGACACGACGGGCATTCGGACGGCAGCGGCGTTGCCCTTCCGCAGTAATGGCAGTGCAGCATTCCGTCATCCTGATGATAGGTCATCGCAATGTCGCACGCGGAGCATTTTATCGCCTCGCCGCAATTGCGGCAGGTAACGCTTTGAGCGTAGCCGCGCCTGTTGAGAAAGAGAATGCATTGATGCCCGCCGCTTATGCAGGTCTTGAGCTTGTCCAGCAGCAGGCGGCTGAAAATTGAGCGGTTGCCGTCCTTAAGCTCCTGCCGCATATCCACAAGCTCAACATGAGCCATAGGTCTAAAATTCACTCTGTGCGGCATTTCCAGCAGCGTGTAGTCGCCCTTCTGTGCCTTTGCAAAGGAAAGAATGCTCGGCGTTGCGCTTGCCAGAAGCAGGGTCGCGCTTTCGTTTTGGCACCTGAACGCAGCAACTTCTCTTGCGTCATAGCGCGGAAACTTATCGCTGATGTAGCTCTGCTCATGCTCCTCGTCAACTACTATAAGCCCGAGATTACGAAGCGGAGCGAAAACCGCGCTCCGCGCGCCTATGACTACCTGCGCCATCCCGAAACGGATTCTGCGCCACTCGTCATACCTCTGCGCGGCGGTAAGCCTTGAATGCAATACGGCGGCTCGCTCGCCGAAGCGCGAATGAAACCACGAAACCATCTGCGGCGTTAGCGCTATTTCGGGAACAAGCACTATTGCGCCCTTTCCCGCCTTAAGCACCTCGCGGACGAGCCTTATGTATACCTCGCTCTTGCCGCTGCCGGTTACTCCATGAAGCAGAAAACTTCCCTTGCCCGTGCGGAGATTCGGCAGAATATCGGCAAGGACATCGCTTTGCTCCTGCGTAAGCTCGGGGTCAGGCTCGGGATGCACCGGAATCCCGCTCATAGGCGAGCGAAAGACCACCTGCTCCTTCAGCTCAACAAACCCCTGCTCCGCAAGCTCCTTAAGAGCGTCCTGCGGATTCTTGACAAGCAGGGTTAGCTCCTGAACGCTTTTCTCCTCATAATCGGAAAGCAAACGAAGAATGAACTGCCGCTTCTTGCTCCTGCTGTTCTGCTGAATTGCCGCCTCAAGCCCGCTTTTCGGAACAAGGAGCATTACGCGTTTTTCTACCTTTTCGCTCACCTGACCGGAGCGCAATTGCGCAGGAATCAAAAGGCGAATAGCTTCAACAAGAGTAGAATGGTTCTCCTGCTGCATATGTACGGCAAGCTCCATAAGCTTTGGCAGAATAAGCGGATAATCCTCCATCGGCTTTATTACCGATTTAAGCTTTTCGGCGGGGCAATCCGTTGTTTCGGCAAGGCTTATTACATAGCCCTCAACGCTTCTTTTTCCGAAAGGGACAAGCACACGCGTTCCCGCGGAAAGTTCCATTTTCTGCGGAACTGAATATGTGAACACATGAGCGACATTTTCGTGCGCTATGTCAACCATAACCTCCGCAAACAATGGAGTGCCCCCTTTCAAAAAGCGTTTTTGAGCAAACAAATCCAAATTGCATTATACATGATTTAGCCTGATGTGGCAAGGCGAGCCTCTATATTATTTCGCCCGTCAGCTCCCTCAGCAGCTCGACTGCGCGCTTTTCCACTCTGGATACATAGCTTCGGGATATTCCAAGCGTTTTGGCTATATCCCTCTGCGGGTACATCCTGCCGCCGCGCAGACCATAGCGCATTTCCATAACGATTCTTTCCCTCTGCGGAAGCTGCTTTACAGCCTCCTTTATCTTGTCAATCGTCAGCCGCCTATCCACCTGTGAAATTACGCTGTCACATTCGCTTCCAAGAGTATCCATAAGCGTTATCTCGTTGCCCTCGCCGTCATTCCCGATAGGCTCTTGAAGGCTTACCTCATTCTTCCATTTCTTTGACGCTCTCAGCAGCATACGAATTTCGTTCTCGATGCATTTTGCCGCGTAGGTGCATATTCCGGTTCCCATCG
>CAZUTB010000241.1:0-4074 GCA_964622905.1 uncultured Oscillospiraceae bacterium
GCCTGTCTTGATGTTCAGATTGCTCCTCCTCTTTTACAGAACTTCGGGCGCGAGAGAAATGATTTTCATGAAATCCTTCTCGCGCAGTTCACGGGCCACAGGCCCAAAGATACGCGTTCCGCGCGGCTGCTTCTGATCGTTGATGATAACTGCTGCGTTATCGTCAAAACGGATATAGCTGCCATCCGGACGGCGAACCGACTTAACCTGACGGACAATAACGGCCTTTACTACATCGCCCTTTTTGACCTGACCGCCGGTAGCGGCAGACTTAACGCTCGCCACTATAACATCGCCGATAGAGCCATCGCGGCGGAAAGAACCGCCGAGCACGCGGATGCACATTATTTCTTTGGCGCCGCTGTTATCGGCAACCTTCAATCGCGTTTGCGGCTGAATCACAGTGTACTCCTCCTTTTCTTCGTGCGCGGGCCTTTGACCTTCGCACGAGCAGGCGAATGCCGGAATTCCGGCACACGCTTATGGGCGGTTTACTTCGCCTTTTCGACAATCTCCACCAGACGCCAATGCTTTTCGCGGCTAAGCGGCCTGGTCTCCATCACACGTACGGTATCGCCAATGCCGCACTCATTATTCTCGTCGTGAGCCTTCAGCTTGGTGGTGCGGTTCATGATTTTTCCGTAAAGGGGATGGCGGACACGGGTCTTGATGGAAACAACGATAGTCTTGTCCATCTTATCGCTGACGACTACGCCAACGCGGGTCTTGCGAATCCCTCTCTGCTCAATTTCTGACATTGAAGAGGCAGCCTCCTTTCAAACTCATTAAGCTTGTTCCTTCAGTTCGCTTTTGCTCAGCTGTGTAAGCGCGCGGGCGATATCCCGCTTGGTTGCGCTTATCTGCATCGTGTTCTGCAACTGTCCGGTGGCAAGCTGAAAACGGAGCTGGAAGAGGCTTTCCTTCAATTCCTTTACCTTGGCTTCCAATTGGACCTTATCCATTGCTGCGAATTCACTCGTTTTCATGTTATTCACCACCCGCCTCAGCATTGTCCTCGCGCTTTACAATCTTGCACTTGATGGGAAGCTTGTTCATAGCAAGGCGAAGAGCCTCGCGAGCGTCAGTTTCGGCAACTCCTGCAATTTCAAAGAGTACGCGGCCCGGCTTTACGACAGCTACCCAATACTCGGGAGTTCCTTTACCGGAACCCATTCGGGTTTCGGCAGGCTTCTCGGTTACGGGCTTGTCAGGGAAAATCTTAATCCAGACCTGACCGCCGCGCTTGGTGTAACGGGTAAGCGCTACACGGGCAGCCTCTATCTGCTGGGAGGTAATCCAGGCAGGCTCAAGAGCTACAAGACCCATTTCGCCGTAGGCAATGAAATTGCCGCGGGTTGCCTTGCCCTTCATGCGTCCGCGGAATACGCGGCGGCGCTTGACTCTCTTAGGCATCAACATAGCTTATTTGCCTCCTTCGGTACGGGCGGCGACAGGCGCCTTCTTTGCCTTGGGAAGAATCTGACCCTTATAGATCCAGACCTTGATTCCCAGACGGCCGTAGGTCGTTTTCGCTTCGGCAAAGCCGTAATCAATATTAGCGCGCAGGGTCTGCAGCGGGATGGAGCCCTCATGGAAGTGCTCGGTGCGGGCGATATCCGCTCCGCCGAGACGTCCGCCGCAGGAAGCCTTGATTCCCTTGGCTCCGGCTTTCATGGTGCGCTGCATGGAGCTCTTCATCGCGCGACGGAAGGAAATGCGCTTCTCGAGCTGCTGAGCGATATTCTCGGCAACCAGCTGCGCGTCCATATCGGGCGAGCGGACTTCCATAATGTTCACGTTAGCGGGATGACCGAGGAAGGCGTCGATTTCCTTCTTGAGTGCGTCAACTCCGGCGCCGCCCCTGCCGATAATCATGCCGGGCTTTGCGGTGAAGATATTGACGGTCACCTTGCTCGCGCTGCGCTCGATATCAATCCGGGCGATACCGGTCTGATAGAACTTCTTTTTAAGCATTTCGCGAAGCTTGAAATCCTCGACGAGGTTATTCGCAAAATCCTTTTTCCCGGCATACCAACGCGTGCTCCAGTCGAAAATGACTCCTACGCGCGCGCCATGCGGGTTAACTTTCTGACCCATTTGAAAACCTCCTTTGGATTACTTCTGATCCAGAATCACGGTAATGTGGCTGGTGCGCTTGAGCATCGGAGACGCGCTGCCGCGTGAACGGGCTACGAATCTCTTGAGCGTGGGACCCGGATCAGCGTAAACTTCAGCGACCTTCAGGTCAGCGCGATTCATATGCAGGTTGTTCTCTGCGTTTGCGATGGCGCTGGTAAGAACCTTCGCAACAACGGGAGATGCAGCCTTGGGCGTAAAATTAAGGATGGCGAGGGCTTCATCCACCTGCTTTCCGCGGATAAGATCGACAACAATCTTAACCTTGCGGGAAGTGATGCGGATGTATTTCGCCTTGGCCTTTGGCCGCATATCACGGTTCTGAGCGTGCAAAGCGGCTTTAGAGGCGGTACGAGATGCCATTGCTTTTCACTCCTTCCGTAATCAGCGGCCAGCGGCAGCTGTGGTCTTTGCTCCGGCGTGACCCCTGAAGGTACGGGTAGGGGCAAACTCACCGAGCTTGTGGCCTACCATATCCTCGGTTACATAAACCGGAACGTGCTTGCGTCCGTCATGGACGGCGATTGTATGACCTACGAATTCCGGGAAGATGGTGCTCGCGCGAGACCAAGTCTTCACAACGGCCTTCTTATTGGAATCATTCATGGCCTGGACCTTTTTCATCAAACTTGCTTCAACATAAGGTCCCTTTTTGATAGAACGGCTCATTTATCAGGCAGCCTCCTTCCTAATGCTTACTTCTGACCGGCGCGCTTTACGATCATCCGGTTGGAATACTTCTTGTGCTTGCGGGTCTTGAGGCCCAGAGCGGGCTTGCCCCACGGAGTCACAGGAGCGGGCAGACCAACAGGAGACTTTCCTTCGCCGCCGCCATGCGGGTGATCATTCGGGTTCATGACAACGCCGCGGACGCTGGGACGGACGCCCCTGTGGCGAACCCTTCCGGCTTTGCCCAGACGAACGTTCTCATGGTCGGAGTTGCCTACGGTTCCGATGGTTGCCTTGGCAATCATCGGCACTCTGCGAACCTCGCCGGAGGGCAGACGCACCTGAGCGAAATCGCCTTCCTTAGCCATCAGCTGAGCGGACATACCGGCGGAGCGAACCATCTGGCCGCCTCTGCCCGGCTTTACCTCAATGTTGTGAATGAGGGTGCCCAGCGGGATGTTGGCTATCGGCAGGGTGTTGCCCGGCTTGATATCGGCGCTTTCGGAGCTGAGGACGGTATCTCCAGCCTTCAGACCTTCGGGAGCGAGGATGTAGCGCTTTTCGCCATCGGCATAAGCCAGAAGAGCGATGAACGAGGTGCGGTTAGGGTCATACTCTATACCGACAACCTTAGCGGGGATATCCACCTTATCGCGCTTGAAGTCGATAACGCGGTACTTTACCTTATTGCCGCCGCCCTGATGACGAACGGTAATCTTGCCCTGCTTATTTCTGCCGGCGTTTTTCTGCTTGTACTCAAGCAGGCTCTTTTCGGGGGTTTTCTTGGTGACTTCCTCGAACGTCAGGACCGACATGAAGCGGCGGGCGGGGGAAGTCGGCTTATAAACTCGAACAGCCATGTTTTTTCCTCCCTCTCTTAGGCCATGCCCTCGAAGAACTCGATTGCCTTAGAGTCCTTCTTCAGGGTCACGATTGCCTTCTTAATTTCCGGAGTGCGTCCGGAGAACTTGCCCTGACGCTTAATCTTGCCGAGCGTGCGGATGGTGTTGACCTTCTCGACGCTTACGCCAAAGATGGACTCGACGGCAAGCTTGATTTCGGTCTTGTTGCTGCCGATTGCCACTTCAAAGACGTACTTCTTATCGGCAAAATCGGCGTATGCCTGCTCGGTGAGCACCGGGCGAATGATGACGTCATAAGCGGTCTTCATTACGCATACACCTCCTCGACGATTTTTACGGCATCCTTGGTAATGATGAACTTATCATAGGAAAGGATGTCTACAACGTTAAGGGTGTTCGGGTAAGC
>CAZUTB010000242.1:0-4058 GCA_964622905.1 uncultured Oscillospiraceae bacterium
CCCGCAGGAAACCGATAAGCTGTTTGACAACCTGCGCACAATGCGCACGCAGGGCAAGGCTATAATCATTATAACGCATAAGCTGAGCGAGGTTATGTCCATTTCCGACAGGGTGAGCATACTCCGCAAGGGCGAGAGCGTCGGCAGCGTGCTTACCGCAACCTCCTCCAAGCAGCAGCTTACCGAGGCGATGGTAGGCAGACCCGTGGAGCTTAAGCTGGATTGCCCGAACTGCTCAACCGGAAAGCCGCTTCTCACGCTTGACAACGTATCCGAAGCGGGCGCGGACAGACCCTTTGCACTAAAGGATATAAGCTTCTCCGTCTGCGGCGGCGAGATTTTGGGAGTTGCGGGAGTTGCGGGAAGCGGGCAGAAGGAGCTTTGCGAATCGGTCGTAGGGCTTCAAAAGATTGCAAACGGCGCGATAATCTTTGATGACAAGCACATCGAGGGAATCCCGACGCGCGAGATTATCAAGCGCGGAATCTCAATGTCCTTCGTTCCCGAGGACAGGCTCGGAATGGGGCTTGTGGGCGGAATGGACATCGTGGATAACCTGCTGCTCAAGAGCTACCACAGCTACGGAAAAGGACCGTTCCTCCGGCGCGCGCCTGCCCGCGAGCTTGCAAAGTCGCTCGTCAAGGAGCTTGGAATAGTAACCCCGAGCAACGGAACTCAGGTTAAGAAGCTTTCGGGCGGCAACGTTCAGAAGGTGCTATTGGGGCGCGAAATCCATTCCTCTCCGCGAATTCTGATAACCGCTTATCCCGTTCGCGGGCTTGACATCAACTCAAGCTACACTATATACGATATGCTCAACGAGCAGAAGAAAAAGGGCGTAGGAATCCTGTACATCGGCGAGGATTTGGACGTTCTCCTGGAACTTTGCGACAGGATAATGATTCTCTGCGGCGGCAGGATTACGGGAATACATCCCGCAAAGGAGCTGACCAAGGAGAAGATTGGACTTTTGATGACGGGCGAAAGCGCGGAGCATAAGGAGGCGACAGTATGACGGCGGTTAGCGTAAAGGAAACGCTCGGACGCTTCCATGTTGTTCAGCGCGCCGGACTTAAGACCTCCACAGCGCTGCTTATGCGGCTTGCCGCAATACTGCTTGCGCTAATAACCGCAGGCTTGTTCGTATGGGCGCTTGGCGTAAACCCGTTCTCCATGTACAAAACGCTCATTGAAGGCTCGCTTGGCACCGCAACGGCGATTAAAACAACGGCAAAGATTGCAATACCGCTGTGCATAACCGCTTTGGGGCTTACGCTTGCGTTCAAAATGAAGTTCTGGAACATCGGCGGCGAGGGGCAGATTGCGATAGGCGCAATAGGCGCGTCCTTCTTCGCCTACACCTTCCCCGACTGGCCCAGCGAGGCGCTGATTCCCTGCATGATAGTGAGCGCAATCCTGCTCGCGGGGCTTTGGGGGCTGATTCCCGCCTACTTCAAAACCCGCTTTGGCACTAACGAAACGCTGTTCACGCTAATGATGAACTACATTGTAGTTTTCTTCATTCAATTCCTGCGCGAGGGACCATGGATTGACCCCGGCAAGAACGGCTTCCCGCAGATGGCGCGCTTCTCGAAAACGGCGCGGCTTCCGATGGTGCTTGGCGTTCATATCGGCTGGATTTTCGCGCTTGCGCTGGTTGTGCTGGTCTTCGTTTATCTCCGCTATACAAAGCAGGGCTACGAGCTTTCCGTAGTAGGCGAAAACATAAACACGGCGGAATACGCGGGAATGCCCGTCAAGAAGATAATCATGCGCACAATGTTCATCTCTGCGGCGGTCTGCGGGCTTGCGGGAATGCTTCAGGTTGCAGGCTCGGACAAAATGCTTACGGATAACGTTGCGGGCGGCGTCGGCTTTGACGCCATCATAATCGCGTGGCTCGGGCATCTCTCGCCGATAGTGATACTCATTGTTTCCATACTTTTCGGCGTGCTTGACAAGGGCTGCCTCACCTGCGAAAGCACCTTCGGGCTTTCCTCGGATGTTGTAAGCGTTTTTCAGGGAATAATCCTTTTCTTCGTCCTCGGCGCGGAATTCTTCATTAACTACCGCATTGTTAGGCAGCACAGAGCCGTGGTTGCTAAGGAGGCGAAATAAGATGGGCGATTTTATGAATATGCTTACCTCGTTCCTCTACGCCACAATCCTTGCCGCCGTTCCCCTGCTTTACGGAACCCTTGGCGAAATTATAACCGAGAAAGCGGGCCACCTGAACCTCGGCGTTGAGGGAATGATGTTCATGGGCGCGGCGTTCGGCTTCATGGGCGGCTATCTTCTCAACAGCGCTGTTATGGTTTTCGTGTTCGCAATCCTCGGCGGAATGCTCGGCGCGGGTATCTACGCGCTGCTTACAGTATCCTTCAAGGCTAACCAGAACGTAGCGGGTCTTACGCTCACAATCTTCGGAACGGGGCTTGGCAACTTTGTAGGAACCAGCCTTACGAACGCTTCCGTGACCGGCTCGGCTTCGGTTTCCGCATCCGTCGGCTCGATGCTCAAGCCCTTCGCAATCCCGCTGCTTTCGGATATTCCCTATATCGGCAAGCTGCTTTTCAACCACTCGATATTCACATACATAGCCCTTTTGCTCGCAATAGTTATGAGCCTCTACCTTAACCACACACAGCACGGGCTGAACCTGAGGGCAGTAGGCGAAAATCCCGCCGCGGCGGACGCGGTGGGAATCAACGTAAGCGCGTACAAGTACACGCATATTCTTATAGGCGGAGCAATCTGCGGAATAGGCGGAGCGTACATTTCGCTCGTTACCTGCGCGGGAACATGGACCTACAACTGCGTTTCGGGTCAGGGCTGGATTGCGGTAGCGCTCGTTATATTCGCGGCATGGAGCCCCGCAAGGGCTATTATGGGCTCGCTGGTGTTCGGAGCGTTCAGCGTTCTGCGCCTGTATCTGCCGATAAAGATTCCGAACGCGTTTTACTCAATGCTGCCCTTTGTTGTAACCTGCATAGTGCTTGTAATATCCTCAATACGCATGAAGAAGGAAAACAATCAGCCCGCAGGCTGCGGAATTAATTATTTCAGAGAAGAGCGCTGACCTATGCGCCTTGCGGCAAGCATGAGAACAAAGAGCGGAGTTGTTACCGCCTGCTCAACGCCGACAAGGGAAACCGCCAAATAGCAAAGCGCGCACACGAGGGCGCCCCACACGATGGGGCGCTCTTTTGCGTCCGCAGCAATGCGCCGAAGGGCGCAGAACACGAAGGCGGAGAACGAGGTAAGCCCCATAACTCCGGTGGTTATGAGGAGCTGAAGCGGCAGATTATGCGCGTTGTCGATAATCATTCCGCGCGTTGAGAGCATCAAATCAAGGAAGCTGTCGGAAGCGACAAGCCCCAGAGTATCGGGTCCGTAGCCCAGTAGAAGCTGAGGAAGCGGCGCATCCTTAAACAGCCTTACGACTATATCCCATATGTAGCCTCGTGAGTTGCCCCAGCTCTTGGTCAGCCTGAATATTGAAAGCTGCGGCGCAAGCGGCGCGGTGGGATTGATAAAGGAATAGTAGACGAAAAGCACTGCGGCAGATGCAGCCATAACGAAAAACGCATAGCCGAACACGCGCCCCGAAACAAGGCGGCGGCTCGCGGAATACACGAAACCGACGACGGAGAGAATGACGAAAACGCCCGCAATGGCATACCAGTACTCAAATGCAAGCAGGTGCCCCGAAATGCTTCCCGCTAAGTCAAAATGCGCGTAGGACGCGGCAAAGGAGCGCATTCCGAACAGGGCGGCGGTAAAGACTGCGGCAGCCTCCGCGATTCTGCCGCGCGGAATGCTTCCGATAAGGCAGAGCGAAAGCATAAAGCACAGCGCGAGCGCGATATAAGCGGCGTCGCAGCGAGCGGCGATAAGCGCGCAGCAGCCGACAAAGGACGCAATAAGCATTAGCGTATGCTCGGCGGGCGACTTAGCCATATACAGCCGCCAGATGACAAGCGGAAGGAAAATAGCGAGGAAGGAGCCGAAAACGCTCGTATTCCCTATTGTGGATATAAACATATAATGGTTGCTCT
>CAZUTB010000243.1:0-4053 GCA_964622905.1 uncultured Oscillospiraceae bacterium
GCCGTACTCTGTGTCGGCGGTTTCTTCCTTTTCGTCCTTTTCAAGCTGCTCAAGTATATCGGGGTCGTATTCGGCGTGAGAATAGCGCTTGATGTATTCGACAACGCGCGTAACCTCATCATCGTCAAGGAAACAGCCCTGAATTCTTGTGGGTCTGAACGCGCCTATCGGGTTATAGAGCATATCGCCCTTTCCGAGGAGCTTTTCAGCGCCGTTTCTGTCAAGAATGGTTCTTGAATCAATGTAGGAGGAAACGGCAAACGCTATACGGCTCGGGATATTGGACTTGATTGTGCCGGTTACAACGTCAACCGACGGGCGCTGAGTCGCGACAACCATATGTATTCCAGCTGCGCGCGCCAGCTGGCTCAAGCGCTGTATGTATTCCTCAACTTCCTTCTTGGCGGCAATCATAAGGTCGGCAAGCTCATCAATGATGATGAGAATGTGCGGCATCTTATCCTCGCCGCTCTCAAGCGCGGCGTTAAAGCCCGAAATATTGCGCACCTTGCGTTCCGTGAACTTCTTGTACCTCTCCATCATCTCGTCAACTGCCCAGCGCAGAGCGCCCGCAGCCTTCTTGGGATTGCTTACAACGGGTATGAGCAGATGAGGGATTCCCTCGTACACCTGAAGCTCGACAACCTTCGGGTCAACAAGAATCATTCGCACGTCCTTGGGCGACGAGCGGAACAGAATGGAGCATATAATTGAGTTGATGCATACGGATTTTCCGCTTCCGGTTGCGCCTGCGATAAGCAGGTGCGGCATTTTGCTCAAATCGCAAACAACGCAGTTTCCGTTAATCTGCTGACCAAGAGCGACCGCAAGCGGGCTTTTTTGGTTCATGAACACGGGGCTGTTGACGATGCTGCTGAAATGCACCGTTTCAACGGAGTCGTTAGGAATTTCAACGCCGACAAAGGAGGTGTTCGGTATAGGCTCTATGATAACTCCGCTGGCTGCCATCGAAAGCGCGATGGTGTCGCTTATCGTGGTCAGCTTTTGCAGCTTGACGCCCTGAGCTATCTCAACAGAAAACTGAGTGATTGCGGGTCCGTGAACAAAGCTCTTTACACGCGCGGCAATTCCGAAGCTCTTTATTGTTTCCTCAAGCTTCTCCGCCTTGCGCCTGTCCGCGTCTATATCCTGCTGAGCGCGCGCGGGAGCGGGGGTAAGCAAATCGGGAGTCGGGAAATGATATTCCTGCTCTTGCTTTTTAACAAAATCTTCATGCTCGCGCTCGGGTCTGATTATAGGTCTTTCGTCAAGCCTTGGAGGTCTTAGCGCTTCAAAGCCGGTTGAATAGCTCGTCCCGGCGGCAGCGGGAGCGGGCGCCGCTTCTCTGGCGGCTGCTTTAGCTGCGCGGCGCGGCGATTTTGCGGAGCGTTCCGGCACGGGCTGGGGCTTGCTTATCTGTTCTTCGTCTTCAAAATCCAAAGGCTCGTCATCAACAACGGGCATTGTCTTTTGCACAGCGGAGGAAGCGGTAACGGGCAGGACAACCGAAGCTGTATTTTGAGCTTTCTGCTCGGAATACTGCGGCTTCGGCTTTTCGGTTTCGGCTATCGGCGCTTCATTATAGGTTACAGGCTTTGCGGCAGAAGGCTTCTGCGCCGTTTTGCCGGTTACAGGAACATCCCAAGGGCAGGTTGAAGCGCTCCATGCCGCCGTGCCGTCGTCCTCATCATCGGAAGCAAACATGGGAGCGGAAAATTCGGGTCTTCCTGTATCAGAGCGCATATCCGCCCAATCGGGAGGATTCTGCTTATGCTGCGGCTGCGCTTCAAAGGAACGCGAAACCGCGTATACATCCTCGGAATACATATCTGTCGGCGCTTCCTCAAACTGCGGTCCGAAGCGCTTGCGCTTCTTTTGCTTCTGCGTCTGAGACAGGTTTTGCTCAATGAATTGGTCGGCAGGCCTTATCTCCTCAAATTCCTGCCTCGGAACTAAAGGCGGCTGCTTTTGAATAACTGGGCGCTGCACGGTTCTGGCGTTCATAGCGGCGCTTACGCGCTGAAACGCTTCGCCCGCATCGACTGCGCCGTCCGCGGATGAGTATTCGCTGAGCGGTTTAGCCTCGTCCTTCTGCCATGATTCGTCTATCGCCGCTCTGTCCTCCTTTATCGCCCTGCGATACTTTAGGAACGCTTTGAGAATCATCGGGAGCAGGCAGAGCGCGCAAAGCGCGTAGACGATGGCAAGGCTCTGCTGAGCGCCGATGAATTTCCACATCGGCCAAGCGATAAGCATATTCAGGAATCCGCCTACGCTTGCAGCATAATGCGAATTTACGTAGTAAGCCGTTTCAAGCGTTGTAAGGTATGCGGTAGGGGAGCTTTTGCCGAGCCTTTGGGCGTAGGCGTTTATTGAGTCTATGCTTTGAATGCCCAAAAGGGTAAGCAGCATCAGGAAGAAAAGGCAGATGCAAGTATAGTAAAATGTTGATTTCGGCTTGCGCCTTGTGGATATGAGCAGAAGAAGCCCGCCCCACAAAAGCAGAAGCGTAAACACAGGGGACATTACGCTGCACAGCCCGTAAAGAAAGGAGTGTAGCGCGAACAAAACAGTGCTTTTGTCAGAGAAAATCATACACAGCAAAAACAGCGCGGACAAAGCGCAGAGCGCAATGCCCACGATGGTTCTGAGCAAAAGACTGTCCGATGAATATGTTTTAACTTTCGCCTTAGTCGCGGGTTTCCTTTGAGCCAAAGTTTATCGCCCTCTCAACCGGAGCATTATACGCCGGATATCTGTATCATATACAAAATTCCGTCCTCTGTAAAGTGCAGGCGAAGGTTTCTTCCCTCAATTGTATAGTAAATGCTTTCTCCGGAGGGCAGCTGCCAGTCCTGCGCGGCGTATGCGTCCAGGGTTACGGAGCTTTCAGGCTCGCCAAGCTCGGCTATTGCGTCTTCCTTTGCTGAAACGCCTGTTGTAAGTATTCCGTAAAGGCTTGCGCGGTAAGCGCGTACTCCCAGCACGTCGCTGTTTTGCGTTGTGCTTGTCAGTGCGTCGGTAAGCACTCTTGAGCCGCGTGTTCTCGCTTCTTCAAACTCAACAATCCTTGAGCCGGTTATGTAGTCAGGAGTCGTAAGCAGGCGATACTCGTTTATGCAATTTTCAAGGCTGTCGCCAAGCATGTAAGGAAGCCCTGTGATTCTGCCGCTTTTTATGTCTTCCCGCATCAGCGCTTCTCTTTCCGCCTTATCCGTCAGCCCAAGCTCATTTGCCCAAAGTAAGAGCGCTATCGAGTCTTCGTCGGTATTTAGGTATTCCGCAATTTCATAGGGGTAGAAATGCGCCTTGCCCGCATAGCCGCTGAGCAGCGAAAAGCTTCCGTAGTCATAGCCGATAGTAAGCCCGCTGTCATCAATAAAGAAACAGTCAAGAGGCATTGGCGAGATATCGGTATTATCGCAGTAGAAGAATAAATCGTCGGGAAGCGTGTCCATAAGAATGCCTTCCATATGCTCGGCGGCAGCGCTCACATCGCTGAAAAGCGCGTCAAGCGTTATTTTTTCGCCGGTTTCCAGCGAAAACGCAACGCTTTTATATGCCCGCTCATATCGCGAAGATGGTATTTCGCCGCTTAGTGAAAACAAAACCGAAACAAATTTTTCACCAAGGTAGCATTGATAGCTGACGTCAAGGCTGTTTCCGTTTTCATTCTGCGTGATGAGCAGGTTCCAGTTAAGCTCGTCAAGAATCGCCTGATTGATTTCATCCGCGCGCTCAACGCCGCTTATCTGCGGGCAGCGCACAGCCGCATTTTCGTAAGCAACCGACAATTCAGTTACGGAGGGGACGCTTTCCTCCTGCGCAAATGCCGGAAATGCGGTTAATATGGATAATATGAGTGTCAGTGCAAATAGCTTTTTCATGTAATGCCCCTCCTTTATAATGAAACGCTCAGCCAAAATTCAGTATGGCATAGCTTACATAATATAACGTGAGAGGGGCGGGGATTCATCCATTAGCCTTTGTTACAGCTCTGCCGGCGCGCCTATTATAGGCTGAAGCTGAATGCCCTCCAGCGCCGCAAGCACC
>CAZUTB010000244.1:0-4052 GCA_964622905.1 uncultured Oscillospiraceae bacterium
CACTGCTTGTTGCTGTAGTCATGGTTTGTGGTTTCGCCGCCGCTTGCGGTCAGGCCCCTACCACCGAGCCCACGGCTCCCGCAACAGAACCCGCGGCTCCCGCTGAGCCGTCTACTTCGGACACTCCTGTTGAACCCGCTGCTACCGAACCTACCGGCGAAGCAAATCCGCTTCCCGATTGGGCTCCGTATAACGAGCTTATTGCGCAGATAAAGGCTGAGCCGGATTTCGTGGTTCGTGAAGCTCTCATGCATCAGGCTGAAGATCTGCTCATGTCAACCGGCGCGATTCTTCCTATCTACTATTACAACGACATTTTCATGCAGAGAGCCAGCGTACAGGGTGTGTATTCGTCCGTCTTTGGCACCAAGTATTTCATGAATGCCTCTAATGGCGACAGCACTACTCTTCGCCTTCAGCTCTCCTCTGAGCCTGCTCATCTTGATCCCGCTCTTAACAGCTCGGTCGATGGCGCCTGCCTCGCTGCAAACTGCTTCGGCGGTCTGTACACCTATGCTGCTGACGGCACGCTTCAGCCTGAATTTGCTGATAGCTACACCGTATCCGAAGATGGTCTTACCTATACCTTCACTCTGAAGGAAGGCCTCCTTTGGTCCGATGGCACTCCGCTCACCGCTCAGGATTTCGTTTATTCCTGGCAGCGCGCTGTTAATCCCGAGACTGCGGCTGACTATGCATACATGTTTGATTGCATAAAGGGCTTCGACGAGGGTACTCTTGATGTTACCGCTGAGGGCAACGTTATAACCGTCAATCTCAAAGCGCCTTGCGCGTACTTCCTTGACCTTGCTGCGTTCCCCACCTATTTCCCCGTGCAGCAGTCTGCCGTTGAAGGCGCTGAAGGTTACAAGGATGCCGATGGCAACGTTGTAAACCCCGGTGCTTGGGCGCTTGAAGCCGGCTTCGCATCCTGTGGCGCTTTCACTCTTGAGAGCTGGTCGCATGATGAGAGCATGGTTTATGTAAAGAACCCGAACTATTGGAATGCTGCGAACGTTAAGCTCGAGCGCCTTGAGTTCATGCTCAGTGCTGATGACACGGCCGTTTATGCTGCTTATCAGGCAGGCGACCTTGATTTCATCGACACCGTTCCCAATGACGAAATAGCTACCCTTCTTGCCGACAATAACCCCGAGTTCTATATTATCGACAACCTTGGCACCTATTATGTAGGCATGAACGTAAAGTCCCCCTTGTTCGCCGGTAAGACCGCCGAGCAGGCGAGCGCCATGCGTCTTGCCATCGCGAGACTTATTGACAGACAGTATATAGCTGAAACCGTCGGCCAGACCGGTCAGGTTCCCGCTACCAGCTTCATTCCGCTTAAAATGGCTGATGGCCACGGCGGCGAGTTCAAGGTGAACGATGATGCTTACACCTATCCTGACACTGCTTCCTGCGGTTATTACAGTGTAGATGTTGACGTTGCTGCCGCTATTGAGCTTCTCAAGCAGGCTGGCTACGAGTTTGACGGCGACATGCTTTCCGCCAACACTCCGATAAGCTTTGAGTATCTTACCAATGAGTCCACCGGTCATATAAAGATAGCAGAGTGCATACAGCAGGACCTTGCCGCTGTTGGCATTCAGATGACCATAAAGAGCGTTGACTGGAACGTATTCCTTGATGAGCGCAAAGCCGGTAACTACGACGTAGCCCGTAACGGCTGGCTCGCTGACTTCAACGATCCTATCAACATGCTTGAAATGTGGTGCACCGATTCCGGCAACAACGATTGCCAGTTCGGCCGCTAATCGCAAAGTATAGTAATTACCATAATGGAGCCGCCCAAACAGGCGGCTCCATTTTTATAGAGCAGTGCTGCGAAGCAAAATTTTTGTCTAAATGTTCATATATTGCCTTTTACAGATTGCATACATTGTGATATACTTATAAAGCTATATGTAAACTGGAGGTATGAGCTATGACTTATAATGCGTTAAGTGAAGAAGAACTCGTAAACATCACCGATTTACAGGCCGAAATGTCAAAGCTGCAAGCCAATATGCGTTCGATTGAAACGGACGCCGCTGCTCAAAAGGTCAAGCTGGGAGAATATTTTTACAGTAAGCATGAGCAGGGCGAAATATTTGATGAGGGCGCGGAGGAGATAATAAGCGGCATACATCAGATGTACGATAATATTAGCGCTATGAAAGGCGACGTTGAAGCTATCCAAAGGGAAAACGAAAGACGTAATGAAGAAATGAAGCGTCTTGCCGAGGAAGCCGCGCGTAAACAGGAAGAAGCGGCGGCAGCTTTGGCTGCGGCAAACGCTATGAAGAATATAACGCCGGATGCGCAGGAGCTTGGCGTAGTTTGCAAAAAGTGCGGCAACATACTCTTTAAGGATGCAAAGTTTTGCGCAGAGTGCGGCACTCCTGTGCAGAAAGAAGTTTCAGGGACGGCTGAAGCAAATGTATGCGCAAAATGCGGCGCAAAGCTTGAGCAAGGCGCAAGATTCTGCGCCGAATGCGGTTCACCTGCGGCTGTTGTGCCTAACGCAATGCGTCTGTGCGCAAAGTGCGGCGCAAAGCTTGAGGAAGGCGCACGGTTCTGCGCTGAGTGCGGCACGCCTTGCTGAGAATAACCAAGTATAATACCGCAATGCGGTAAAAATAGGAGGGATTTATATGACATTTTGTTCAAAATGTGGAGCACAGTTAAATGACAATGCAAAGTTCTGCCCCGCTTGCGGCGCAACCACAGGCGCGCAGCAGCAGGCGACTTATCAGCAGCCTCAGCAGCAGCAGCCGGTAAACCAAAATAGCGCCTATAATCAATATACCGGCAATAATGGCGCCAACTATAATAACGGCGGCTATGCGAATAATTCATCAAGCGATAATACAGTAATGGGTGTGCTTGCCTATCTTGGCATATTGGTGTTAATACCCATATTCGCGGCAAAGGAATCCCCCTTCGCCCGTTATCACGCCAATCAGGGCTTAACGCTTTGCATTATCGAGGTTGCGTGGGGTATAGTCTCAGCGATACTAAGCGCAATATTCGTTGCGGTTTATGTACCTGGCATACTCACCGTTCTTAGCATTATAGGCTGGCTGTTAAGCATTGGTTTCCTTGCGCTTGCAATAATCGGCATAGTGAACGTATGCAATAAGCAGATGAAGCCGCTGCCTGTAATAGGCGAAATGCTTCACATAATCAAGTAAGTGTGACTTTACTCGTAAAATACTTTTTACCGGAGGACCCTAATGAAAAAATTGATAGCACTGGTATGCGCCGTGTCGGCAATGTTGCTCCTTGTCACAGCGTGTTCAAGCGGCAGTATAGTCGGCAAATGGAACCTCGTCGAGGGTGACGCAGGCGATTATGGCAAATATTTAGAGTTCAATGAGAATGGGTCCATGACCTATGACTATTCGGCTCTGTTGTGCGTAGACCAAGAGCTCGATCCGTCAGAGTATGACGCAGCAGCTAATATGATAAAGGAATTTATCATGAATGTATACGTTGTCGATACTGATAAAAAAATAATCACAATAAGCTCGGCAAGTCTTTTGAGCGACGACCCTGATGTCCGCGAGGTAGAGTATTCTATAAACGGAAATACGCTTATGTTTAACGGCTGCAAGTATGAGCGTGATAAGAGCAAATAAACATTATGGGCTGCGGCAAATGCCGCGGCCCATACTTTAGCCGGCAGTACCGGCTATTTTTATATTTGAAACAGAGGGATATATGAAACGGCATCTACAGGTCATTTTACTGATATGCATATCCATGCTAACGCTTTGCGCCTGTCAAACGGAAGCGGAGCCTGCAACAGCGTCTGACGCCGCAGTTGAGCTTCCACCCATAGCGGAGGCAACGCCGTCGGTGCAATTCGATATAACGGATCTTAGCAGAGCCGATCTTGGCGCGTATCAAGGAGGCGACGCAACAAAGCTCGCCTCGTTCTCATCAGGCGCGCTTTATATGGTATACGGCGCGAACGGCTTTGATTCAACGGGTATATTTTTTCAATCAGGCGAAGACGACGTGCAGCTTGTGGGCGAATGTGGCGGCAA
>CAZUTB010000245.1:0-4017 GCA_964622905.1 uncultured Oscillospiraceae bacterium
GAGAAAACGCCTTGACGAGCTTGGGCTTGGCGGGCTTATCGCCACACGCAAGGGGCAGGGCTACCTGGTGGAGAGCGTATGAACAGGCGAAAGACCGGAGAGCTGATATACGGCTATATACGCAGGGTGTGGCGCGCGGCGCTGCTGATGCTCATATCGCCGACTATCTTTGTGCTTATACAGCTGCTTGGCGGAGTGGATTTTTACGAAATGCGGTACGCTCTTACGATAATCGCCGTAACGTATATTTGCGCCGCAATTTACAGCTTTTCGGATTACATGAAGAAGCAGATTGCGCTTTGGAACGCCCTGGACAATCTGCCGCAGGATGAAAGCGCGTACCCCGAGGGCGTTGGCGGAATTGAGGAAAGCTACCGCGAACTTGCGCTCAAGTATAAGGCACTTAAGGATAAGAGCGAGGACGAGGCAAGGCTTTCCGCTTCGCGGGAGCTGGACTACTACACGCTTTGGATGCACCAGATAAAAACGCCGATATCCGTTATAGACCTTATGGCTCAGAGCAGGAGCGAGATTGACAAAAGCCTGCTGAGGCAGGAGGTTTTCAGAATCGAGCAGTACGTTGAGGCTGTGCTTTCATATCAGCGGCTCGGTAGCATAAGCGAGGATATGCAGCTTGAATCGGTAGATATGGCTCAGCTTATCAGAGCGGCGGTCAAAAAGCTGCGCCCGCTGTTCATGTACCGCGAAATATCGCTCAGCATGGAGCCGTTTTCGCTTACCGCCTTGAGCGACTCGAAATGGCTGTCCTTTGTAATAACTCAGATACTTTCAAACTCGCTCAAGTACACCGGCAAGGGCGGAAGGATAACGATAGCTTCCCCTTTAGGCGGGGTAATAACGATAGCGGACACGGGGATAGGCATACGTCCCGAGGATGTTCCGAGGGTGTTCTCGCGCGGCTTTACCGGAAGCCTCGGGCGCGAAAACGAGAAATCAACCGGAATCGGGCTGTACCTCTGCAAGCAGGTTATGGACAAGCTTGCGCATAAGATTTCGCTTTCCTCCGTATTCGGTGAAGGGACGACCGTGACGCTGGACTTGAGGCGGGAGGAGCTCAAACCATTTTAATTATATCTTACGAGTTTGTAAGGTTTCCGTCGATTTGGTAAGGTAATTCGATGGAAGCCTGTCTTTATAACTGCTAGAATCCATATTGTCGCGGGGATATTATCCGCGCCGAAAGGATGAAGGAATTAATGGCAATGCTTGAGGTTAACAACGTAAAGAAAATCTATACCACGCGCTTTGGCTCGCAGAAGGTACAGGCGCTTTCAGACGTTAGCTTTTCCGTTGAGGAGGGCGAATTCGTAGCTATCATGGGCGAAAGCGGAAGCGGCAAAACGACCCTACTGAACCTGCTTGCGGCGCTTGACCAGCCCAGCGGCGGCGAAATTCTACTTGAGGGCCGCAAGGTGTCTGGCATTCCCGAGAGCGAGCTTGCGGCGTTTCGGCGCGACCACCTCGGATTTGTTTTTCAGGATTTCAACCTGCTTGACACCTTTTCGATAAAGGACAATATCCTTCTGCCGCTCGTGCTTCAGAACAAACCCGTAAAGGATATGGAGGACGCGCTTGCGCCTCTATCGGAATTGCTTTCGATAAAGGAGCTTTTGCCTAAATTCCCATACGAGGTTTCCGGCGGACAGAAGCAGCGCACAGCCGTTGCCCGCGCGCTTATAACTAAGCCGCGCATTCTGCTTGCCGACGAGCCGACCGGCGCTCTGGACAGCAAGGCGTCCGGAAAGCTGATGAAGCTTTTCTCCGACATCAACGATAAGGGGCAGACCGTGCTGATGGTAACGCACAGCGCTCAGGCGGCTTCATACGCAACGCGCGTTCTGTTCATAAAGGACGGCGAGGTGTTCAACCAGCTTTACCGCGCGGACACCCCGCGCGAGCAGTTCTTCCAGAAGATTCTCAAAACGCTCACCGTGCTCACCGACGGAGGTGAGCAGGCGTGAAAAAGGGCTTATACCTCAGAATCGCCGCCACCAACATATGGAAGAACAAGCAGACCTATCTGCCCTTCCTTATCGCCTCGATAATGCTGACCTTTACCTTTTACAGCTTCTCGATGATAGCTACGGATAAGGGGCTTTCGCAGATGCGCGGCGGCGCGACCTTTGGGGCGGTGCTTGGCTTCGGAATGATAGTAATCGGGCTTTTCACCGCAATTTTCATCTTCTACGCGAACAGCTTCCTCATCAAGCGGCGCAAGAAGGAGCTGGGGCTTTACTCGATACTCGGAATGGAGAAGCGCCACATTGGAAGAATTCTCCGCTATGAGAGCTGCATCTGCTACATCATAAGCATGGTAATCGGGCTTGGACTTGGCGCGCTGCTCGGCAGACTGCTGTTTATGCTGGTAAAGCTCGCAATGCGCTGCGATATAACCCTGAGCGGCGATTTTTCATTAAGCTCGGCGCTGATAACCGCGCTGCTCTTCCTCGGGGTTTACATAGTGCTGATTATCTACAACAGCATAGGGGTTCATACCGCAAGCCCCGTTGAGCTTCTGCGCGGCGGTCAGACGGGCGAAAAAGAGCCGAAAAGCCGCTGGATTCTGACCGTAATCGGCTTGATAACGATGGGCGCAGGCTACTATATAGCTCAAAAGGTCAACAATCCCGTATCCGCGATAATGCTCTTTTTCGTAGCCGTGATTCTTGTAATAATCGGCACCTACTGCCTGTTCATTGCCGGAAGCATTACGATTCTGCGCCTTCTGCGCAAGAACAAGCGCTATTATTACAGCCCGAAGCACTTTGTCACCATATCCGGAATGCTTTACAGAATGAAGCAGAACGCGGCGGGGCTTGCGAGCATATGCATACTCTGCACAATGGCTATGGTAACAATCGGCACAACGGTTTCGCTTTACAACGGAACCGAGAGTATGCTCAACAATTACTATCCCTACGATATGATTTACAGCTTCCGCGACGATGAGAGCAGAAGCAAGCTTGTAGAGTTTTCTGAAAACGCTGCGAAGGAAAACAACGTCATAATTAAGGATTTCTACTCCTACTATGCATACACGGATGTAGTATATCTGGTCGGCGGCGATGTGATGAGCGAAAAGGAAGCCGAGAGCCTTGAGAGCGAGCTGGATTTTTACGACCATCTCAAGAGCTTGCAGGTAATGACGCTCGATGAATTCAACACGGTGCAGGGGCTTAACGAAACGCTTGCGGACGGCGACGTGCTTGTATACTGCGAAAGCGAGGTTCCCGCCCTCGCGATAAACGGCGTTACCTATAACGCGCGCAAAATAAGCGAGCCGCCGGTAAGGCTTACAGGCTCCATAGTGGCGGTATACGGGCAGCTGCTGGTGATAGTCAAGGACGAAAACGCGCTTGAACAGATGACCGGCGGTATGGAAACCGCCACTCACCCGTTCAACTACTGCGCAACATGGAACCTTGAGGGCGATAAGGAGAGCATAGAAGGCTACTCGGATAGCATGCGCAACACGGGGCTTGGGCTTAGTCAGGTTTTCACAAACAAGCCGGAGCTTCGCGATGAATGGTACATGATGCACGGCGGGTTCTTCTTCGTTGGTATGTTCCTTGGAGTAATCTTCATGATGGCGACGGCGTTCATTATCTACTTCAAGCAGATAAGCGAGGGCTATCAGGATCACGACAGATTCGTTATTCTGCAAAAGGTGGGCATGAGCCGCAGGGACGTTAAAGCGACAATACACAGGCAGATACTCACGGTATTCGCGCTCCCGCTCATCGCCGCAATCTGCCACGTTGCAGGCTCGCTGCACATGATGACGAAGATTCTGATGCTGTTCGGGCTGATGGACATTCCTTACATTGCGCTTAACAGCTTCCTGACGGCGCTTATCATCGCTCTTGTATACGGGCTTGTATACCTCAGAACCGCGAAGACCTATTATAAGTTGGTTAAGTTCTAATAAAAGAAACAGTTTTAAACAAAAACGGGGCTGCGGCAAAGCAGCTCCGTTTCTCTGTGTGTATATATTTA
>CAZUTB010000246.1:0-3994 GCA_964622905.1 uncultured Oscillospiraceae bacterium
TAATACTTACTATCCTTTGCCTCGGGGGCGTTGCCTACACCTTTCTTTCAACGGGAGTTGAGGTTGCCTCGATAGAGGTTGAAGCGGTTCAGCCGCTTGAAAACAGTGCCGCCGCCGCGATATTCGATTCGGCGAAGAAGGACATGGAGAACGGCTCATATGTAGGGACGATAAACAACGCCTCGCAGATTGGCGACGCGCAGAACTACATTTTTTACACCTACACGCTTGAGCTGAAAAACAACTGCCCAATCAGCATGGAGATGATGGAGGTCAAGGTTCTTCCGCAGAGCGGCGATGTATTGCAGCTGCCCGACGATAAGATAAAGCACCTTTCCTCCTTCTCCAAGGGCAAAATAACCGCAACGATACTTGCGCCGATAGGTTCTTCCGCGGCAAGAACGATTGAGATAACCTATTACATTTGGGGCAAGGCGCATAAGGTTACGGCAAAGTATAAGTAAGGTATTGCAACCGCAAAAGTAGTATAAGCAACGCGCCGCGAGAAAGTCACGCGGCGCGTTGCTGTGTGGAAGCGGAAGGCGCATGGAAAACCGGAGCAAACAAGCGAAGCGCACTTGCTCCGAAAGCGCAGCGCTTCGGAGCGTCATTCGCAGATAAACATCCCGTATTCCTTCGGTATCCGGAGCTGTCCGTCGGTCATTTTCGCGTTAACAATTTCTACAAGCTCGTCCCGTCCAAGCTCCGAGGCGACATAAAGACCGGAAAGCGAGAGTATATAGTCAGCCAAATCTCCCGCGTCCGTTATAAGAAGCGCGTCCTCCCGAAGCACCCTGCGCACCTTTCCGAAATGCTTCAAAAGAGCCGACTCGCCGTTTTGCAGGGTGAAATTCGTGTTCTGCGTAAAGTCACAGCCATAGGGCTTAAGCATATCCGCAACGAACGCCGCGATTCCGTTTTCACCGAAGGTTGCAGCATAGAAAACGCCGCCACGCTTGAGAACGCGCGCGATTTCCGAAAGCCCCGCATGGAGATTCGGGACATGATAGAGCATCATATTCGCGATTACCGCGTCAAAGCTTTCGTTTTCAAACGGCAGAGCCTGAACGTCAGCCGTCGTGTATTCAGGCGTTCCGCCATGCCCAAGCGTTTCCCTCGCCGCCGAAACCATTCCCTCTGAAAAATCGGTAAGCACAAAACGTGAAAACGAAGGCAGCGTCTCAAGTCTGCCCTTCCACGCGCTGCCGTTACCGCAGCCGACCTCCAGCAGGCTCATTCCGTCAAAGAACCTGTACTGCGAAAACAGCCAATCCGAGAAGCTCTCCTTATTTACAGAATACTTCTCATGAAGCGTAATGCGGGTATTCAGGTTCTGCGGAGTTTTATACTGCTCGACAGCCGCCTCTGCCCTGCTTTTCATCATTTTCAGCTCCTTACAACGTCCCACAGCATAGGATAGCGAAAGCCGCACTTTTCATAAAGCGCGCGGGGATTGCAGCCATCGTTCTGCCTGCCCGATACAGTAGCGAAGGCACAGCTTTTTTTCATTTCCGAAAGCGCATAAGAAACCAGCGCGGAGGCAACTCCGCAGGAGCGGTATTCGGGGAGCGTCTGAATCCACTCAAGCGAGCCTTCCCGCGCTTCCCTGCCATATTCGCATATCGCGGCGGCGGCAAGCTCTCCGCTTTCGTTATACGCGCCAAGCCACAGGGAAGGGTCATAGGCGCTTGAATGTGCCCAGCCTTCAACCTCCTCTGCGGAGAGTTCGGTGGAGGGATAACAGCGGTTTATCAGCTCCGCAACCGCTCCGGCTTCCTCATTCGGCGCGATTTTGCGAATACGAAGCCCTTCGCAGAGCGGAAAAGCGGGTATGCTCTTTAGGTCATGCTTAAGCTTGAAATACACCTCGCCCTCCGGTGCTCCGCTCCAGAGCGGCTTTACCGTTACGGATGCGGGAAGCTTTCCCGAAACAGCCTTATGATAAGCAACTGCGGAAGTATAGGACGGCGCGGAGCAGTAGAGCCAACGCTCTTTATACTCCCAGCGAAAAAGCTCGCGAAGCGCGCACAAATCGCGGCGGGCGATAAAGGACTTTTGCAGAGTATCATATTTCGCGTTTGCGCAGATGAGATACAGCTCGTCCGCGTTCATCCATTCAAGCACGTCCCCATCACGCTTCTCACCCTCGGTTGGTATCGGTGTACCCTTAATGCCTATTACGCGGGCGACAAAGTAGTAAGAAACCTGCGTGAAATCATAGGATGCGCGGTTTTCCTCAATAATGCCAAGCGGGTAAAGCAGCTCGCATTTGCAGCCGGTTTCCTCTAATACCTCGCGCTCTGCGGCGCTTTCCGGCGTTTCGCCGCTTTCGATTCCTCCGCCCGCAAGCGAGTAAAGCCCTGTATTCACGGAGTGAACAACGGCTATTCTATTGCTTTCGTCAAACAGCACGGCTCTTGCCGCAAGGCGCGGAGCTGCGCTGCTCACTCCGTCCCTTCCGCAGACATCCTTTTCCGTTATGCGGGCGATATATTTCATTTTGTCCTCCCAATAAGCATTCCGATTACAAAACGCCGCCGCGCTTATTAAGGGCGCGGCGGCAAAGCTTACAGCTTACAGACCCAGCTTCTTTTCGCCGTCCGTAAGTATCTTTTCAAGCTTTTCAACATTGTCCTTTACCGCATCGCCGGTAAAGGGATTGTTGAGGTGAGCGACCTTCAGGAGATCGAAGTAGCCAAGGCTTCCGCCCGCCTTGCAGAGGTTGAGGTAATCCTCCCACGCCTCCGCGCGGTTATCGCGCATTCTTAGATAGAGCTGATGCGCGCAGGTCTGCGCAAGCGCGTAATCAATATAGTAGAACGGATAGAGGAAGATGTGCAGCTTCTGCATCCAGAAGCCTCCCTCCTCCATGAACTCGTTCCCGTCATAATCGCGCCAAGGCATATACTTCTGCTCAATCGTCTTCCATGCGGCGCGGCGCTCCTTAGCGGTCATTTCGGGCTTTTCAAATACCCTGTGCTGGAACTCGTCAACGCTTACGAGGTAAGGAATTGTAGCAAGGCTCGAAGCGAGATGCTGCTGACGATACTCGTCCGCCCTCTTGCCGAAGAACTTATCCATCCAAGGGTAGGTGAAATGCTCCATCGTCATGGAATGGATTTCATCAATCTCGGCGGTAGAGGCTACATAGCTGTCAAGAATCTGACGGCGGAAGGAGAGATACGCCTGAAAGGCGTGCCCTGCCTCATGGGTAAGCACGTCAACATCGGCGCTGGTTCCGTTGAAGTTTGAGAAAATGAAGGGCGCCTTCATTGCGGGGAAGGAGGTGCAGTAGCCGCCCATGCTCTTGCCGGGGCGGGTCTTAAGGTCGAAAAGCTCATACTCCGTCATGAAGTCAAAGAATTCCTTCGTTTCGGGAGAAAGCTCCGCGTACATTTCCTTTGCCCAAGCGACCATTTCCTCCATAGTTCCGTCCGGCTGAGGATTGCCGCAGGGATAATACATCGTTTCGTCATAATAACGAAGCTTGTCAACGCCAAGGCGCTTCGCCTGAGGCTTCATCATCCTGTCAACCGCAGGGGTTACATACTTCGCAATCTTATCGCGGAACTCGGCGGCTTCCTTTGCGCCGTAATCGTACCTGCCGCGCGCGGGGTAGATATAGTCGATATAGCTGTCAAAGCCGAGGTTCTTAACCTGCTGAACGCGCAGGGAAACGAGCTTGTCGTATATCCCGTCAAGCTTATCCGAAATTCCGGAATAAAGACCCGCAAACGCCTCGAACGCGCGCTTTCTCTTTGCGCGGTCGGTGCTTTCCATAGCCTTCAAAAGCCCATAGAAATTGCAGTCCTCGCCGTCAAGCTCCACATGGCAGCCCGCGGTGGTCTTCTGATACTCGGCGCAGAGCTTCTGCTCCTCAATCATCAGAGGAATGTTCTTTTCATCAAGCAGGCGCTCGTCAATCTCCGCTTCCTTGAGAGCCATTTCGCCGAATTCCTTGTCAAAATCGGCGCGGAAGGGAGAATGCACAGCC
>CAZUTB010000247.1:0-2971 GCA_964622905.1 uncultured Oscillospiraceae bacterium
TCGCTCTCGCTCACAGAGGAGAAGATGCGACTTCGCGAGCATGACCCCAAGGAATTGAGCCATTATTCAAACGGTACGACGGATATAGAATTTTTGTTCCCGTTCGGCTGGGGCGAGCTTTGGGGTATTGCAAGCCGCACAGATTTCGACCTCAAAGCCCACGCGGAGCACTCCGGCACCAGCATGGAATATCAAGACCCCTTCACAAACGAGCGCTTCGTGCCATATTGCATAGAGCCTTCGCTCGGCGCGGACAGGGTGGCGCTTGCATTCCTTTGCGATGCTTACGATGAGGAAACTCTTGAAAACGGCGATATAAGAAACGTGCTGCACCTGCATCCGGCGCTCGCGCCTTATAAGGCGGCGGTGCTTCCGCTTCAAAAAAATAAGCTGGGCGAAAAGGCACAGGAGGTATATTCTCAGCTTGCCAAACGCTTTATGGTCGATTATGACGACGCGGGCGCGATAGGCAAGCGCTATCGTCGTCATGACGAGATAGGTACACCGCTTTGCGTCACCGTCGATTTCGACACGCTTGAGGATGGCACCGTTACCGTGCGCGACAGGGATACCATGCAGCAGATAAGGCTTCCCATAGCGGAGTTGGAGGCTTATATCGATGGCAAGGTCAATTTTTAGCGAGGTGCAAAGTGAGAAGTAACGGTGTAAGAATACTTTGCTTGGTTCTTGCGGGACTTTTCGTGCTCGGCATAGCCGCCACGATAATATTCAGCATATTCTAACCATAAGGGAACGGCTTTTGCCGCTCCCTTATTTTCGCTGCAAAAAAGAGCGGTCAATAACCGCTCTTTCAGTTTGGTTCGATGCTGCGTTGGGGACTCGCGGCATCGTTTAGATGGATGGGGGTATATGTCATCGTGCGAAATGGGGGCTTCGCACGCAATGACCTTTTTTAGCCTTCACGGCCGGCGAGTGTTAATGTAATATCCATTTGCTCCTCGCCTCTTAATATTGTTAGTGTTACCGTATCTCCTATTTTATATTCATAAAGCAAACTGGAAAGTTCTGCCGCGCTCGTTACCGCTTTTCCCTCAAAAGAGATTATCACATCATCTTCTTTAAGTCCGCCCGCTTCGGAGCAACTGCCGCTTTCAACGGACGTTACCTGAAGACGAGTTTCGTAATTTTGTATTTGCGAGAAGCCGAACATTCCGAACATTCCGCCAAAGCTGTTGCTTCCGTTGCCATTGCCGTTTCCGTTGCCATTGCCATTGCTGACAGTGAGCGTCACAGTACGCACTGAAATGCCAAGATACGGTCTGCCGCTTACATAGCCAATATCCATGAGATCCGTAATTATCGATTTTGCTGAATCGATGGGAATGGCGAAGCCTATGCCCTCAACATCATAGCCCATTGATTTTGAATTTACTATGCCTATGAGCTGACCCAAACTGTTGAATAGGCCGCCGCCGGAGTTGCCGGGGTTTACCGAGGCGTCGGTCTGCATCAGAGTCATTTCGTTGCCTTCAACTGTTATTGTGCGATCAAGTCCGCTTACGATGCCGCGAGAAACGCTGCTCGACAGTACGCCCAAAGGATTGCCTATGGCATATACCGTGTCGCCCACTAATACGTCGCCCGACGCGCCCAGCGTAGCACAAGGGAGATTGGTCGCATCTATTTTAAGTATGGCAAGATCGGTCTTGCTGTCAGCGCCAACAACCGTAGCTTCATAATCGGTGCCGTCTTGAAGATAAACCGTTATTTTCGTGGCGTTTTCAATAACGTGGTAGTTTGTGACTATGTAGCCGTCCGCTGTTATTATTACGCCGGCGCCGCTGCCGGAGGTGACCTCCTGCGTCATGCCATAGTATGAGCTGGTGGAGCTGATGTCTATACCGACTACGCTTGACATCGCCGCGCGAATCATTTCGCCTTCAGAGTCGAATTGTTTTGGCGTTGATGACATTATCACGCCGGATGACGGGGTTGAGCCGTCGGCGTTTTCGGCTTGCGCTTGCGGCTTTGCTGTAGCTTGCGGCGCGGCGGCGTCGGCAGGAGCCGGAGTTTGTGCTATCACGGGTGCGCTTGCGTTGGTATCTGCCATTGCTGTTTGATTTTTTGCGCCGCCGTTGATTAGATTTCCGCCGTAAACGCCTATCAAGCCAGCTATAAGCGCCACAACAAGTATGCTTACGATAAGCTGAGGAAATGTGACATAGCGCTTATCCTTTTTGTGATTTGCGGGCGGGGGAGTTACAGGCGGATAGCCGCAGCCTTGATAGCTGTTCTGCGCGTCTTGCGTACCCTGCGGTTCCTGCGTATTTTGAGGCGCTTGTCCGCCGGAAACGTTCGCAGCGCCGTTTTGATTATTCTGATAGTTTTCAAACCAAGTATCTTCGTTCATGATATATATCCTTTCCGAGCTGTTCATTCTGCTCTTATTGCTGAGACATATAATAACCGCTAAAAATGTATTTGCAATATATGTTTTGCGGTAAAACTGTGTAAAAGCGTGTACGAAATATGGCAGCAGAATCATAGATGATAATTCGCGGCTTTTATGCACAACAAATCCGCTCGCCGCGTATTATATCGTAGCAAGGCTCAAAACGACCAAAAAGGTCGCATATCGGCCAATAAAGGAGGAACTATAATGAATAATTGGTGGTGGATAATAATCCTAGCCCTGATAGGCAGCGGCTCAGGTTGCGGTTGCGGTTGCGACGATGATTGCGGCTGTGGCAATAACTGGTGGATAATAATTCTTCTTCTGCTCTGCTGCAATGGCGGCGGTTTAGGCTGCGGCTGTGGCTGCGAAAGCTCAAACACCAGAAACACCAGTAGCTGCGGAAACAACTGCGGCTGTGGCTGTGGCTAAATAGGTTAACCGCAAAGCGGTTAACCATTGGATAAACTGCTGCGCAGTTTATCGGAAAGCAAAACTGCGAGGCGGTTAACCATTGGATAAACTGCTGCGCAGTTTATCGGAAAGCAAAACTGCGAG
>CAZUTB010000247.1:3071-3986 GCA_964622905.1 uncultured Oscillospiraceae bacterium
GCGGTTAACCAAAAGCAACCTCACATGGCGGGCACGCCGAACCAGTTTGACATGCTCATAGGGAACGGCGTTTTCGCCGTTGCGCGACTACGCACCAGAGTTTGGCTTAGGAGAATGCTCCGCATTCTCCTAAGCGCTGATGCGAAGCATTTGCGCATGTGTAGAGCGGGGGGGAGAGGGGCTTGCCCACTCCGTTATCAATATCCTAAATTCTCGTCAACTAAAATAATATGCAGCTCCTTTAGCAATCTTGGCGGATATTCTATTATGCTCGTCACGCGGCACATGCGCTGCGGACTGCGGCAATTTGTGCATTTGCCCGTTAGTGCGCACGGCAGCTCCAGTCCAAGCCGCTTCGCATTAGGCGGGCATGCGTATGCCTTAATGCGCTTTATTGCGGAATCAATATCATTCGCGAGCTTATTCTTGCCTATTATCAGTATGGTGCGCTTTGGCCCTGCAAACATGCCCGCTACGCGATTGCCTGTGCCGTCTATGTTAACCAGTATTCCGTCTTTTGTAACGGCGTTGCTTGAGCAAAGGTAAACGTCTGCTGTGGCCGCGCATTCGCATATATTGGCACGTTCGCTTGGGTCGGCGCGCCAATGCCAATACACCGTGTTGCCCTGATGCTGCAAAATATCGTATAATCCCAACTCTTTCACCGTCATGGAGCCGCCCATGCCAACGCTTCCGGAGCCTATTAGCTCAAGCGCCGTTTCCTTTGCTTCGGCTGCGTCAGCAGCCGAATGAACTATAAAACCGCGCCTTTCAAGCTTGTCAACAAAAACGCTGTAATCTTCACAAAACATAATGCACCTGCTTTTCTTTTTGTTCAATTATATCATATCATACGGCGCGCAGGTAAGTTGTAAAATGAATTGTCGCAAGTGAAGGAAAAAAGGAGACCGATTG
>CAZUTB010000248.1:0-3984 GCA_964622905.1 uncultured Oscillospiraceae bacterium
CCTTGACGAGCTGCCCGAGGTGAAGCTGAATGCGGATGTTCCTCAGCTCCAGTACGGAGCGGCTGCCGCCTCCACCTATTACGCGCGCGTGGATTTATCCAGAATCACACAGGCGGGCGAGCAGTCCGTCCCGATAAGCTATACCAATTCGAGCGCCTACGGCGCTGTTTCGTCAATATCTCCCGCCAGCGTTGACGTTGTGGTTGACGAGTATGTAACGCGCTACCGCATTCCGCTCTCCGTAAAGACTACGGGCGAGCTGCAAAGCGGCTATTGGGCGGACACCGCGAGCGTTGACCCGGGAACCATCAATATCAGCGGCGCAAGAAGCCTTGTTTCGCAGGTGCGCTCCGCCAAGGTTACGCTTGACCTTTCCACAATTACCGTTGACGAAAAGGAGCAGAGCCTTGCGCTTCCGATATCGCTCTACGACCAGTCGGGCAACGAAATTGATTCCTCCGACATAAGAATGACCAGCGATTCCCTGACGCTTGACAGCGCAACCGTTTCCGTCAAGATATACGAGCAAAGCACGATAGGCGTTTCGGGCTTGGTCAATATAATCGGCGAGCCTGCCGAGGGGTATAAGCTTGCGTCCGTAAGCGTTGTTCCGCAGACGATGCTCGTAGCGGGCGACGAAAGCGCGCTTTCCCTCGTAAGCGAAATCTTCGCCTCGGCAAGCGTTGATATTTCTGGGTGCGACAGGAGCTTCCTTGCCACCGTCCCGATAAATATTCCCGACGGCGCGGTTTACACAAGCACCAAGAAGATTGTTGTTTCCGTGGTTATCGAGCCTGTTATCGCGTCCAAAACCTTCAAGAACGTTCCCGTTTCGCTTGTAAACGTTCCCGAGGGGCTTTCCGGAAAGCTTTCTATAAAGCGCTGTGACGTTGTTGTCACTGGCGCTCAGCTCTGGCTTGCAAAGGTTACCGCGTCCGAGCTTACCGCCGTTGCCGACGCGTCGGAGGCTACTGTTGAAACGGTTTCGCTTCCCCTTTCGGCGGATTACGCGGGAAGCGACCCGTCCGGATTCGTTTCGGCGCTGGCGCAGCCCGAGACGGTGGTTTCCGCGTTTACTGCGGAGTGATTAGAGAATGAACGGATTTGTTAACTTTCTTTTGAAAATACTGCTTGGCTGGACGGAGAGCGCGGCGAACTGGTTTATTTCGCTGTTCTCGAATCCGTCCGGTCACGGCGTGCTCGCGTTTTTTATGGAGAACTGGAAGGCAATAGCAATCCTGCTTGTACTTGCAGGCGTTGTTATCGACCTTATTGTGTGGATGCTGCGCTGGAGACCTTATAAAGTATGGGCTTCCGGCATACGGCGGCTTCTCCATAAGAAGGAGCTGAGCGGCGCCGCGCCCGTTTCGGGAGTGGCGTTCGCGGGGGCAAGCGCGGGTTGCGGAGTAAGCTCCGAAACGCGCGTAACTAAGCCCGTGTATGGCAGAGAGGGAACTGAAACCGCGCAGGAAACCACAAGGCTCGGCGGAAGATACGCAAGGCAGGATAACGCGGCGGAGCGAAACAGCTATGCCGAGGCTTCGCCCTTCCCGCCCGTGGATTACAGCGCGTATATGCCGCCTCCGGAGTGGAAAAAGCCCGCGCCAGACGCAAATGCTGCGCAGGCGGATTACGGCGAAACCCGCGCCTATCGCGCGGAGAGCGGAACGCGACGCTATACTCCCGAAAAGCCTCAGGCGGATGGTTTATTGGATGATGGCTATGCGCCCTACCCGCAGAGCGGCGTGAGCGCGCCGTATGCACAGAATGATAATGGCACGCTTTACCCGCAGGGGTACGCGCGGCAAGGCAACGGAAGCTATACCGAGCAAGGGTATGCACAGCAGGGCTATATACCGCAGAGCAGCGATAATTATACTCCGCAGGGCTATAACGCGCAGGATGCCTACGCTCCGCAGGGCAATGAAAGCCCGCTTTACCCGCAGGGCTACGCGCCTCAAAGCTATAATGCTCCCACGCCTTATGCTCCGCAGGGATATGCCTCGGCGGACGAGTATGCTCAGCCGAATTACAGCGATGATGACGCGTACAAGACGCGCAATTATGTTTCCGAAACGGATTATCATCCCGCCGATGGCAGCTATGATTATGTGTATCAAAACGGCGAGCAGCCTGCGGATGACGGCTATGATTATGGGTATCAAAGCGGCGAGCAGCCCGCAGATAACGGCTACGGCTATCGGTATCCCGAAAATCGCGCCTCGGACGGCGCGGAAGCGCCGCTGGTTTCCGGTCCGCGCAGAGCTATGCGCAGGCAGGCAAAGCGCAAGGGCGACGGCTGGGGCAAGAGAATTATTGAGCGCCTTATGATGGACGAGGAGGAAATGCCGGGGCTTGACACGCTCCCGCCGCCCATCGACCGCGAAAGCGCGTTCCGCGCTCCGGTTTACCCTACCGAGCGCAAGGATAACGGCGAAGAACGCTGATGAAAGCAGGAGAAGAAATGGCGCAGAAGAAGTATATTGTACTCACAGGCAACTACGGAAGCGGCAAGACGGAGATTGCCCTCAATATGGCGGTCAAGTATGCAGGCGAGGGCAAAAGGGTTTGCCTTGTGGATTTTGATATAGTAAACCCCTATTTCCGCAGCGCCGAGAGGAAGGATATGCTGGAGGCGCACGGAGTAAGGGTGCTTATGCCGACCTTTGCTATGAGCGCGGTTGATATTCCCGCGCTTCCCGCCGAGATGCAGAGCGTTTTCAGCTCCGATGAGGATGTCATCATCTTTGACGTAGGCGGGGACGATACGGGCGCGGCGGCGCTTGGAGTTTACGCGCCGATGTTTAACGCCGACAGGGAAAACGTGAAAATGCTATTTGTCGTCAACGCCTGCCGTCCGCTTTCCGCAACGGCGGAGGATACTTTGGATTTGATGGAGCGCGTAAGCGAACGGGCGAAGATGAAGCCGGACGCGCTTGTGAATAACACCAACACCGCCCGTGATACCCTGCCCGAAACCGTGCTTGACGGGCAAAGGGTGCTGCGCGAAATAAGCGCCGCTTCGGGTCTGCCCGTAGCGTATACTGTTATGACCTCCGATATTTCGGGCGCGCTTTTCTCCGAAACGGACGGCGAGCGCTTCATTCTTACCCCGTATATGCGTCCCGAGTGGCTGGATATATGATGGAGCTGAGTGAGAAATTCATTGAGAATATGAGCGGGATGCTTCGCGGCGAAGCCTCCCGTTTCTTTGCGTCTATGGAGGAAGAGCCGACGCGCGGAATCCGCTTTCGGGCAGGGTATGAGGCGGCGAAGGCGGCGTTTGACGCTGATATTTCAGGCACTGTTCCGTGGGCTGAGAATGCCTTTTATCTCTCAAACGGGAGCAAGGCGGGGCAGCATCCCTTCCATGATATGGGCGCTTACTATTTGCAGGAGCCGAGCGCTATGGCGCCTGCCGCGCTGCTTGCGCCCGCCGAGGGTGAGAGGGTGCTTGACCTCTGCGCAGCGCCGGGCGGGAAAACAACTCAGCTTGCCGCGTATATGCGCGGGCGCGGAGTGCTTATAGCCAACGAGCCTATACAGAAGCGCGCGCAGATTCTTTCACGGAATGTTGAAAGAATGGGCGTTGCGAACGCCGCTGTAATCTCCGAATATCCCGATAAAATTGCAAGGGCGCTGCCCGAATTTTTTGACGCGGTGCTTGTGGACGCGCCCTGCTCCGGCGAGGGAATGTTCCGCCGCAGACCCGAAACGGTGAGCGAGTGGACGGAGGCTTCTCCGCGCCTCTGCGCCGAAAGGCAGGCGGAAATTATGGACTGCGCCGCGCGGCTTACCCGCGCCGGCGGGCGGCTTGTTTACTCAACCTGCACCTATAACGAAACCGAAAACGAGCAGACCGTGCTTTCGTTCCTCTCAAGGCAGTCGGATTTTCATTTGCAGCCCTTTTCGCTGGACGGGCTTGGGGAAGCTAAGGACGGCTATATGCATATTTTTCCGCACAGGGTTCTCTGAGAGGGGCAT
>CAZUTB010000249.1:0-3975 GCA_964622905.1 uncultured Oscillospiraceae bacterium
TGGGACTCGCCGAATTTCTTTATGCGGTAGTCTATATTCGCAATCCTTGCCGCCTTTACGTCATAGCCAAGCGGGGCAAAGGAGAGCATTTCCGAATCGGAATTTGCTTTGCCGCCCTGCTGCTAATCCGCCTGAAACCAGTATATATCCTTTGCGTAATAGCTAAGCACATCGCTTTTGTCAATCGGCGAGCCGTTATAGGAGGAGCAGTCGCCGAGGTAAACGCTGTCCTGCCGCGCAAGCCTTGAGCGAAGCTCCAAAACGCTCATCGGCTCGTTCTCCGAATACGCGTAAAGGTTATAGGTCGGGTCAAGCATAATCCATTTTCTTCTGTCCCTTAGCCAAGCCTCCGCGACAACGTGGTTATCCGCGTCATAGGGCGAGGCGGGCATCATAAATACCGTTCTTGCCTTTATTCCTACCTCCAGAAGGCAGGCGGTAAGCGCAGTGGAAAGCGCCATGCAGTTTACTCCGCATTCCTTGCCCTTCCTGAAGGAACAGCTCATTATGTTCTCCGGAGCCATGCTTTTGCAGAGCGCCGAGCCGTTATGAAACATATTTGCGGATATGAAATTGAGCAGCGAAACCGCGCGCGCCATATCGCTTTCGCCCTTTGCGTTTTCGGCTATCGGGTAGAGCGCAGAAAGCTTTGTTTTGCCGGTAACGTAGGTTATGCTTTTGACGGAGCCCTTTTGAAATTCCGCGCTCATCCTGAGCAGCCCTGTATAGATATCGAATTCGGGCATAGCTTAGCCTCCGTATTCCTGCTGCCTTGTTGCCATATTCGCATAGGTGGCGTAATCGCTCAGCCATGCAAGGTACACCGTTCCGAGCGGACCGTTTCTCTGCTTGGCTACAATAACCTCCGCCTTGTTCCTGTCCTCAACCGCCGGGTCGTAATAACCCTCGCGGTGCAGGAACAGCACTACGTCCGCGTCCTGCTCAATAGAACCGGAATCGCGGATATCGTTAAGCATCGGGCGCTTATCCTGCCTGTTCGTGTTTGCGCGGGATAGCTGCGCGCAGGCAATAATCGGAATCTTAAGCTCAAGGGCGATGGACTTGAGCTGGCGCGAAATTTCGCTGACCTCGAGCTGACGGCTCTCCGTCTTTGTGTCCGCCGCCATAAGCTGCATATAGTCAATCATGGCAAGGTCAAGACCCTTTTCCATCATCAGCTTGCGCAGGCGCGAGCGAACCTGCGAGGGGGTAAGCCCCGCGGTATCGTCTATGTAAAGCGGTGAGTTGCTCATTGGACCCAGCACTCCCGCAAGGCGCATCCATTCCTGATCGCTCAGTATTCCGCGCCTGACGTTCTGCATATTGACCTTTGCCTCGGAGCAGAGCATACGCATTACAATCTGCGTTGAAGGCATTTCCAGGCTGAACACTGCGGTTTTTTTGCCCGCAACCATTGCGGCATACTGGCAGACGTTCATTGAAAAGCTCGTTTTGCCCATGCCGGGGCGAGCGCCGACAAGCACAAGCTCGCCGGGGTGAAGCCCCGTAAGCACGTTGTCAAGGTCGATAAAGCCCGTAGGAACGCCCGAGGTTTTTCCTTTAAGACGCGAAAGCTCCTCGATATGCTCATAGGTCTGCGGAAGCAGCTCGCTTATGTGCGTAAGGCTCGCTCCGTCTCGGCGGTGCATTGTGATTTCAAATATGCGCTTTTCCGCGGCGCTGAGCGTTGTCGAAACGTCCTGACCGCTGAAGCAGTCCTGAGTTATCTCCTGGCTTGCGCCTATGAGCCTTCTCAGGGTTGACTTTTCCAGCACAATGTTGATGTAGGCTCTTACGTTCGCCGTAGTCGGAACATTCGCCGAAACCTCAAGCAGATAATTGACTCCGCCTATTCCCTCAAGCGTTCCGCGCGACCCGAGCAGCGTGTCCATTGTTACCATGTCAACGGGCGAGCCGGAGGCATTCAGCTCGCGCGCGGCGGAGAACATCTCCTTGTGCGCGGGGGCGTAAAAATCCTCGTCGTGCAAAAGCTCCAGCGCAAGCACTACGGAGGCGTTATCCTGCATCATCGAGCCCAGAACGCAGCGCTCCGCCTCAAGAGAATTCGGCGGAACGGCTATATTATTGATGATTGGGTTTCCCTGCATTTTACGCCTCCGACAGCATTACTTCGCTTCCGCGGGAATAACGTGAACCTTCATTTTTGATGTTATAGAGGGGTATACCCATACCACCGCGTCCACATCGCCGGTAGCGCGGATAGCCTCGGAAAGCTCAATCTTGCGCTTGTCAATCTTCACTCCGTGCTGCTTTTCAAGGCAGTCGGCAACCTCCTGAGCGGTGATTGAGCCGTAGAGCCTTCCGTTTTCGCCGCAGCGCGCCGCAACGGTTATCGACTTTCCGTTCAGCTTCTTGGAAAGCTCAACAGCCTCCTGGCGGCGAACCTCCTCGCGGTGCTTGTCGGCGGCGTTGCTCTTTTCAACTGCATTCAGGTTAGCGGAGCTGGCTTCAACGGCAAGCTTGCGCGGGAAAAGGAAATTGCGCGCGTAGCCGTCCGAAACCTCGATAACCTGATTCTTGTTTCCCGAGCCCTTTACATCCTGAGTAAGAATTACTTTCATTTTATGTCATCCTCCTTATCATCATCGTCATCATTTTGCTTAAACGGGTTGCCTGTCGGCGGCTTAATTCCGCGCCGAAGTCCCCGCATATCCGTAACCTGATCCATTAAGCCCAAGAGCGTCATCAGCATCGGCAGTATTCCGTATAGGATAACGCCTAAGGTGCGCCTGCCGCCTACGGATTTGCCGCGCCTTGACTGGATAAACTCAAGCGTAGCGAAGCCCTGCAAGCCTATTACCGTTGAGAAGGTGGATTCCATCAGCACTCCCGCCATAACCAGCGCCGAGTTCTCGGTTATGTAGGGGATAATGTAGCCGACAAGCAGACCGCATACCGCGCCGCCGACGCCCTTTGGGAGAAACCATTCGGCAATAGCGGGGCGCTTGTAGGGAAGCTCTCCGTCCTGCTCTGCGTACTTAGCGCCTGTCGTTATGCTGAATGTTCCAGTGAGAATAGAGCAGGCGGCGAGAGCGGAGGGGATAAGCGAGGTAAGCATTATCTGCAAAAATGAGCGGAAATCGTTTATAAGTGCCGTGTGCGCCTCGCTTGAAAGCACTATCATCATATTCTGCCCCGCAACCGCCGTAGCGGGTATCGACGCGGGAAGCTGAATGAAGCCGAAGCGGTAGAAGTAATAGAGGTAGGTGTCGCAAATGGGGGAGGACTCAAGATAAGCGATTATTGCCTCTGTTGCCGAAAGTACAAGGTCATTTCCTCCAAGCGCGGAGCGGATGAAGAAAAGGATAAGGCTCAGCGAAAGCGCCTCCGCCGCGATAACCGCTATAACGCTCTGCCAGAAGGTTTTGCCCTTGCGCAGAACGAAAAGGCTCACCGCATAGGTCGGCAGGTAGATGATAAGGGCGCAGATAAGCGCGTTCGGAATCGCAAGCGTTTTGCAGAAGCTCCATACCGTAAGCCCAAGCGCGATGACTCCCGGCGCAAGCCCGTACTTTTCGCTGAGGTAGACGCACATCAGCGGCATCAGGAACAGGAAAACCTGCGGAACAAGTATATAGACGTCGGCAAAATAACAGAAGGCGGCGTAAACAACCAGCCATATCAGCGACTGGATTCTGAGCGCCTGCGTCCTCTTATCTCTGCTTTGAGCGCCCATTGTTGTCGGCGCTTCCGGAAATAGCTTCATTTCTTCACCTCAAAACGGCTGCTGTATGCCGACTTCGCATTTACAAAGCGCGTTCAGCACACGGTATCAAAGAGTTATTATAGCATAACGCGCGATAAAATAAAACCGCTTTTGCGGCGCTCCGCTTCGCTGCGCTTTCGGAGCAAGTGCGCTGAGGCTTACTTGCTCCGTTTTCCAGCTTTTACTGCTCGGCTACGCCTCACGGTCGTAAAAGCTGCAAGGAAGCGGTATAGATACCGCTCCTCGGG
>CAZUTB010000250.1:0-3964 GCA_964622905.1 uncultured Oscillospiraceae bacterium
CTGCTGAGAACAATAATCGCCTCGCGGTCAGCCTGCGGAGTAGCGGTCGGCTTGGGCGTTGCCGTAGCCGTAGCCGTCGCGGTTGCCGTTGCAGTCGCGGTAACTGTGGGAGTCACGGTAGGCGTTACGGTTGGCGTAGTCGTAGGTGTTGCGGTTGCGGTGGGCGCAGGCGTAGGTGTGGGCAGGGGAGAGGAAAGCTTTATATAGTCAGAGGAAGCGTAGCCGTACACATCACCGTAGCTTATATAGTAGAAGCCGTTCTTCTCGAAATAGACATTGACCTTTGTTCCGTGTACGAGCGAGCAGAGAATCGTTGCTCCGCTGCTGGCTTCTGCGCGGATATTGAGTTTATTGGTGCTTTTTGACATCGTAATTATTCCTGTTACGGTGTCGCCGTCGCCTTCGCCCTCGCCTTCACCGCCGCCGGTCGGAGTGCTTTCGGGCCATGCGCCGGTAAGCGTCAGGTAATCCATGGAGCAGTAGCCGGACGCGCCGACGCTTAGAATATGGGCAAAGGACGCAGTGTAATCAAGCACAAGGAGCGTTTCGCCGCGACCGACCGTTCCTACAACGGAAGCGCCGGTGGAGGCGGACTTGCGCACGTTGAGCGAATTGGTGTTGACTATTCCGTATGAGGAGAAGGTAATAGCCTGAGAGCTTGAGCTGTCGGGGACGGGCGCAGTTGCGGTTACCGACTTCACCGGCAGATAGCCTATAAGGTTTCCGAGCTTTGTCAGGTACCAGTCGCCGTCCTTCTTGAGCAGCTGCACCTTCAGCCCACTGTAAAAATAGTACATTTTCTTTCCGCTGTCGGACTTAGTTTCGGTAAGATATGCTCCGCTTGCGGCGCTTACAGTTCCGTTGAAGGTATCGCTGGTTTCAATATCGCTCGGGTCTTCAACTGTCGGGTCGCCGAGGGTAGCGCCGCTCATTGTGGAAAGCAGGTTGTTCGTAAAGGGGTAGCTGTAAAGCGTGCAGCCCGGGAAATAGAAGCCTGTAATCTGGTCGTATTCATAGCCTATCTTTCCCATGTACTGCGCTCCGCGCTGGCTCATTCCCACTCCGTGACCGTAGCGCCGCGAGGTAAGCACAAAGCCGTTGGTGGTCTTGTTTACCGTCCATATCTCGTTGGTTCCGCTGTTTATGCTCATCCCAAGCGGACCTTCAAGCTCCGTGAATATTCCGGTCTGCAAGGTGAAGCTCTTCTTTTCGGATACGCCCGCCTTGGTTTTGCAGCTTACGGTTACGCCGAAAAGCGCCTTTGTGTAAAGGCGGCTCGGCTCGCTGTACTTGGGATTACTGAGCGTTATAGAGTCAATCGTATCAATAGTAAAGGATGAGGTCGAGCTTTGGTAGCCCGCGTCGGCAAGCACCTCAGCGGTTTTCGCCTTCAATATGCTTGCAAGGCTGCTGTTCTGCGCGCTGGCGGAAAAGGTGGTGTAAACGTTGACGGAAATGGCTCTTGAGGCGGAGTTGGCAAGGTCGAAGGGGTCGTCCTTTACCCCGAGATAGGGGTATGCCGTGCTTCCCCATACGTTTGCGACAGCCTCTGTCTGCCCGCCGTTGGAGGCGGCGTAGTAGGTTCCCGCATAGCTGGAGCCGTACTGCATTACAATGCCCTTTGTTCCGTCAACAGCCGCCTTTGCGTTCACGTTGCCGGAGGGCGTTCCGCGGTAAACCTGAGAGGAGGTGTTGTCCTTAACGTCGTAATAGCCTGCCGTTGTAGTCGCCCTTAGGCAGTAGGTGCGAGCCATTATCGCCTGAGCCTTGAGTGCTTCGAGCGGGAAGCTGTTGTCCATTTCATAGGGAACAACGCCGTAAAGATATCTGTCAATATAAAGGTGCGCTATAACGTAAAGCGAGCCGCTGTCGTTAAATACTATGCGCAGGTCGCAGGGATAGGTATTGGAGGAATAGGTTGTTTCCGCAATTTTGAGGTAGTTTGAATCGCTTGTCGAGTGGCGGCAGAAGCGAACCTCGCTTCCGAGCTGAGTTGTTACGCCGCCGTAGGTCACGCTCAGCTGCTTTGACGAGCGGTTTATGGAAACCTTCACGGAGCTTCCGCTTGAAACGGAAATATTGCTCGTTCCGCTTATCGTGTAGGAGCCTGCCGTTGTTATATTGAGCGTGCTTTCGTCGCTCAGCGCGGCAAGCAAAACCCGCACCGTTCCGTTCTTCGTTGCGTTTGAATAAACGGTGTTCATTCGCACTACGCCGGCGGAACTAGCTCCGTCCGCAATTCCTGCAGCCGGAATAATAAGGGTTAAAATAACCAGCAAAGCCAGCAGCCTTTTCATAGTATATGAGGCTCTTTTTATCTGCGGTTTCATGCAATACCTCCTGCGCTGAAAACAGCTAATGAAACAATTTTGTAATCATTTCGTAGTATATCACCTGCGGAGTATGCTTGTCAATGCTTACATGGGCATGGGAGGAATTGCGCAAGGCATTTGCGCCTGCCGATTACTATAAAAAGACGCCCCTGCATACATTGATGCGGGGGCGATAATAATGAAAACCGCCTGCGGCGGCTTCGGCTTTTGCCGATTGCAGCAGACGGTTTCATGCAATTTATCGCTTAGCCCATCTTGATTTCCGCAAGGCACTTCTTGCAGACCATCTTGCCCTTGTAAGCGGTAAGCTCTCTTACGTCGTCACAGAAGACGCAGGAAAGAGGATACTTCTTCAGGATGATGCGATCACCCTCGGTGTAAATCTCAAGAGAGTCCTTTACCGCGATGTTCATGGTGCGGCGAAGCTCTATCGGGATTACGATACGTCCGAGCTTATCAAGGTCGCGAACAATTCCGGTGGATTTCATAGGTTTTCCTCCTCTGTAAATTAATAAGATACCCCGTACAACTAGCATTATACCTATATAGAATGAAATGTCAACACCTGAGAATGAAAAATATGTGAATAGTTCGTGAATTGGAGTGGATTTATGGATATATTTCTGTGCTTGGCGCTTTTTATCAGCTTTTTTGCAATGGTTTTCATGGGAAATGCAGCAGCCTGCTCCTCGGCGATTCTCGATGCGGTTTTTGGCGCTGTCGAAAACGTTATCGGAATGCTCGGCGCTATCGCGTTCTTTTCGGGGATTACCGAAATATTGAAAAGAGCGGGCTTGGTAAACAAAATTGAAAGGGCTCTGCGCTCTGTGACCGAAAAGCTGCTCGGCAGTGAAACAAGCAGGGAAGTCAAGGCGGACGCGATAATGAACTATGCGCTGAACCTTCTGGGGCTTGGAAACGCGGCTACTCCCTATGGGCTTCGCGCGATGGAAGGAATGAAGCGGGAGGATGGAGCCTTAAGCGAAGCAATGCTCGCCTTCCTGCTTCTCAATCTAAGCGCGGTGCAGCTTCTTCCCGTTACTCTTATCGCTCTGCGCTCGTCGTCGGGAAGCGCCTTCGCCGAGGCTATCCTGCTTCCGGTGCTTATCTCAACTTTTTTTTCAACGCTTCTTGCGATTGCCGTTATTTTTCTAAGGAGAAAGCTTTTGCCAAAGCGGGAAAGCCGCCTTTGATTGGAGGGAAATGCTTGCGTTTTACAGCATCTCTGATAATTCCGCTTTTGTTCGTTTTGTCCGTTATCTATGGAAAGCTTAAGGGCGTTTCGGTTTACAGCGCGTTCATTGCGGGAGCGGCGGAGGGAATGAAAACCGCCGCGCGCATACTTCCGCCGCTTGTGATGATGTTCGCGCTGATAGGGTTTATGCGTTTTAGCGGCTGCCTTTCCCTGCTGGAGGGGCTGCTTTCGCCATTGTTTTCGCTGCTTGGAATACCCGAAAAGCTTGCGGGGCTAATCCTTCTCAGACCCGTTTCCGGCTCCGGAGCGCTTGCTATGGCGGCGGATATTATGAAGGAAGCGGGAGCGGATTCCAAGCTCGGAATGACCGCCTGCTCGATAGTCGGAACGAGCGAAACAATGCTCTCGCTCGCTTTATTTTCTTATTGTCCGGCGG
>CAZUTB010000251.1:0-3936 GCA_964622905.1 uncultured Oscillospiraceae bacterium
GTAAGCACAGAAAAAGGCGACGTATGGTATAAGATTCGCTGGAACGGAAGCTATCTGTATGCCTCCGAAACCGTTGTGCAGCTTATGACCCGCGCCGACAGCGACGCTTATGAATATTCGATAAACGGTGCGCCTACCGAGGCTCCCGCAACCGAAGCGCCTACGGAAGCTCCGACAGACGCGCCTACGGAAGCACCAACCGAAGCACCCACCGAAGCTCCCACCGACATTCCTACGGAAGCTCCTACCGATGTGCCTACCGAAGCTCCCGTGACCCAAGCGCCCTACACCGTGCTTACGCACGTTGCGCGCTGGGGCGAGGTAACCGCCTCCAAGGGGACTGCCCTCTACTCTGTGCCCGGCGGGGACTCCATTGACCATGCTGACATGGGAACGAAGCTCTATGCCGAGCAGAGCGTAAGCACGAAGAATGACGCGGTATTCTATCAGATAAATTACAACGGAGATACGGCATTCATTGCCTCCTCCGCGTTCAGCCTGATGAGCAGGGATGAAAGCGACGATTATGAGCGCTCTCAGCATCCCGAGTGGACGGCGACCCCGTCGCCCTCTCCCTCTCCCTCGCCTTCACCCGTCCCTACCGCAACGCCTACCCCTGCTCCTACCGATACACCCGTGCCTACCGCCTCGCCCATTCCCACCGAGGATATAACCGCTTCCTCTGTGCTGCGCTGGGCATATGTCGAAGCGGTTGGCGGGCTGAACGTTCGCCAGAAGACCGCTACAAGCGCCAAGAAGCTCGGCGAGCTTAAGAATCAGCAGCTCGTGTTCGTATATGAAACCGTCAGCTCCGGTTCAGATGAGCTGTGGTGCAGGATTGACTTCAACGGAAATGACGGCTATGTTAAGGCGCAATACCTGCGCATGATGACCGAGGAAGCCAGTAACGATTACAACGCAGGGCTTAACGCGCCTATGCCTACGCCTACTCCCGTGCCTACCGATACTCCCGCGCCTACGGATGTGCCCACAGAAGCGCCGACGGACACTCCTTCGCCCACGGATGAGCCTACCGAGGCGCCTACCGACACCCCTGCGCCTACGGATACGCCTACCGAGGCACCGACCGACACACCCGCGCCTACCGATAATACGACAAGCTCGCCCACCGATACCCCCGCGCCCGAGCAGTATATCGGCTACGCGCTGACCATTACTCAGACGGCGCTCCGCTCCGCAGCCAACAACGACGATTCAAGCATTCTCTTTGCTCTGCCGGATACGACCCTTGTGTATGTTTTCGGGCAAAGCTACATTGACGCTACCGCATGGTCGAGCGTTGAGGTCAAGAACGGAACAGACTCAAGAGGGCTTGTGAACGACTCGGCGCTCAGGCGCATCAACGACCAGGAAGCGGACTACTACCTGAGCAGACTTGTGACCGCGACTCCCTTCATTACGGATACTCCCGAGCCTACGAATACTCCCGAGCCAACCAAGGTTCCCGAGCAGCGCTTCGGCTACGCGATAACGCTTGGCGACAACGTGCCTATGCGCAATAACCCCATGCAGGAAGCAGGGCTTGTGAATATGCTGCCTATGGAGGAAATCGTACTCGTTTCCGGACAGGAATACGATTCCAACTCGCAGACATGGCACATTATCCAGTATAAGGGCGCTTGGGGATATGTGCGCGGCGATCAGCTGCGCTTCCTCACCAACAAGGAAACAGAGGAATACCTTAACAACGTATACGCAACCCCTGCCCCGACGCTTATTACTACCCCAGAGCCGTATGACGGAAACGCGCTTTCCTCCTATGGCTATGTGGACGCTTCCTCCGTCAACTTCCGCTCAAGCGCGGAAAAGACGAGCAGCAACAGAATCGGAACGCTGCAAAAGTATGATTTCGCTTTGGTTCTCAACACGGTTGAAGCGAACGGCGAAACATGGTACTACATCAACTGTTCCGGCAAGACGGGCTACATAATGGCAAGCTATTTCAAGGTGCTGACCCTTGCGGGGCTTGAAGAATTCCTCAACAGCGATGAATTCAAGAACGCAGGCTCAGGCTCGGGCAGCACGGGAACAGGCACCGGAACGGGCGGAGGCTCTGCCGGAACAACCGCAGTTCAGACCTACACCCCTCAGGAGGACCTGAACATAAGCGATTGGAAGAACCCGAATCTCTCCGTTTCAACCTCCTATGTGCCGTTTGACCCGAACGGGACTGCCGCGCCGACAGCAACGCCGTCCGTTGCGCCCACCTATATCGCGACAGATACTCCGAACCCGTTTGTTGTAACCTCGCCCAGCGTTACCTCGCCGACGACCACAACCGATTCAAGCGCTCCTTGGGGGCTTATCGGGGTCGGAGTCGGGCTTATCGTAATAGCAGGCGGCATCTACTTCTACGCGCTCTCAAGCGCCAACAAGAAGAAGGCTGCGGCAAGGGCGGCTCAGTACCGCGCCAGAATGGCTCAGCAGCAGAGCGCCCGCTCTGCGCAGCAGGCAAGCGTTCAGAACGCGCAGACCCCGCAGCAGTTCCCTCAGCGCCCCGTGAGTCCTACGGCGCAGAAGCCTGCCGCGCCCAATGTAACGCAGACGCCCTACCGTCAGAACGCAGGAAGCTATCAGCCTCAGCAGGGCGCACAGAGCGAAATCCGCTCCGCCGCGCCTCAGCAGCCGCAGCAGCAGGCTCGCACCCGCAGAACCGGCGGAAACGGCGACGAAAACAGAAGCTGATAAAACCCCAAACAAAAATAGACAGACATGATAAATCGGCCCGAGTCACTGATGTGGCTCGGGTCGAGCTTTGCGCCGGCATAAATGCAAAACAGTTATGAGAACAGAGCCGTAAGGGAAATGCTTATCTCAAGACGAAAGCAGCAGTATTCGGCAAAGCTATTTCCTGCCTAGATACTCACTGAGTGCGTTTGCGGTTTCAATATGCTTATAAGCAACCAGGTTGTACTGCGACCTTATCGTTTCGCCGTCGGCATCCGTGCGGAGAGAGTCAACAAGACCGGAAAGCTCCGAAAAAAGCCCGTTCAGGCTGAGGTTTCCGGCAAGCCCCTTCAGCGTGTGAGCCTCCTTGAAGGCTGCTCTGTAATCACACGCCTCTATATCTTCTTCAAGGCGCAGAAAGCCCTTCTCGCTTAGAAAGTCAACGAGATAACCCCTGTAAATATCCTCGTAGCCGACAAATCTTCTTAGCCCCTCGGTATAGTCAATTCCGTAATTCATTAAATCAATTTTCGTCATATTTCTCACCGTTTTTCATATGAAAATCGCTGTTAAACGCTCTAATCAGTGTTTCAACAGCGAATGCGGATTTCCTTTATATTGTTAAATATTTGCGCTAATTACTTCAGCAGCGCGTGCTCTGCTCTGCGCTTTAGGACGCCTATGTCGATAGGCGTTGTTACTATTTCCTTAACTCCCGCGGCGATTGCCTGCGAATACTGATATAGCTCACCCTCGCGGCAGATTGCAATCACAGGAGTTTTACCGAGCGCTCCGCTTTCATTAACCTCGTTCCAGAACCCCGCAGTATCACCGCTCTGCTCCGATACATCAATATACGAAAGCATCGGTTCACCGCCGCAGCGGTCTGCCAAATCCCGAAGCTCCGAAATGCTTCTCAGCGCGCGTATCTCCGTATGCCCCGCAAGCTGATACTCTATCATCGAAACCGTTCCTCTGTCCTTGCTGAGGACGAGCACATACTTTCCGCTGACGGGACAGCTCTCGTTTACGGGCGCTCCGTACTCCTGCCCGCGCGCCTTGCCGCCGTTCTTAGCCTGATAAAGCGCCGCGTCCGCAGAGGCGAAGATTTCGCTGTATGAAACGCGCTTTCCGTTTGTAACGGCATAGCCTATGCTCAGGGTGACATTCGCGGGATTGGTTATATTCGGCTTGCAGCGTATAAGGCTCAGAAGCTCGCTGACCTTGCTCCTTACGATGTCCACCGAC
>CAZUTB010000252.1:0-3919 GCA_964622905.1 uncultured Oscillospiraceae bacterium
TCCGCCTTATCCTTATCGCCGCGCCCCGAGCGGGCAACTATCGCCTCAAGCCTGAGCATAAGCTCGCGCGGAGAGAACGGCTTCACAACATAATCGTCCACTCCAAGCTCAAAGCCGTGAATCCTGTCGTACTCCTCGCCCCTTGCGGAGAGCATAAGCATCGGTACATCCTTATGCTTCCGAATCTCGCGCGCGGCGGAAAAACCGTCCATTTCAGGCATCATCACGTCCATAATGATTATATCGTTATGTTTATTTCTCGCGTTTGATACCGCCTGCATACCGTCGCACGCCTCGTCAACGGTATGCCCTTCAAAAAGCGCGTACTTCTTTATAAGCTCGCGAATGCGCGTTTCGTCATCGGCAACAAGAATCTTCATCTCGTGTACCTCCCCGCCGAGTTGTTCTTTTACTTCGTTCGTAGTTTGCATTATAACATCAAATCTCCTTTATTGGCAAACGTAAATATGCTTGAAAAAACCACGGAGCAAGCGCCCCGTGGCTAGGAAAGAGAATGAAAAAGGTAAGAAGAATTCTGTCTTGGCAAAGAAGCAGAACGCTTTTGCTTCCCGCCGCTCTCATCATCGCATCGCCTCCTTCGCTACGAAAGGAGTATAGCGCCCCTTTGTGAATACCTTCTGAACAACGGCTGAATAATGCGAAAAACTATGAATCGCAGAGCGGGCGGCAGGCAATCATAACCTGCGGAGGCATGAAATATGAAAAGCGAGAGCCTGAGCCTAAGCCTTAAGGAAAGCGAAGCGATTATAGACAGAGCGTGCCACAGGAGCGTTAATCCGGATATAAAGAAGCGTGAAATAGTCTGCGCGGGCGTTAATATGACCCTTTACTATGTGGAGGGGCTTGCCTCGGGCAGCAAGATTGAAATGCATATTTTGACTCCGCTTATGGAAAAGAGCGAGCTGCCGAGGGAGAAAAGAGCCGAGTTCCTTGCGTCCCGCGTTCTGTCCGTGTCCGAATGCGAGGTTACGCAAAACGTTGACGAGATACTGAGCGCGATATTCTACGGCGGGGCGGCGCTCCTGATTGACGGCGACAGCTTTGCCGCCGTTGCCGACGCGAAAAATTTTACGCGCAGGGGAATAGACAAGCCCGTTGCGGAGCAGGTGGTAATCGGTCCGCACGAGGCGTTCAACGAGGCGCTGAGGGACAACCTGACAATCCTGCGCAGGATTATGCGCTCCGAGGATTTCATAGCGGAAAGCACCAATGTAGGAAGAAGAAGACAGACCCATGCGGCAATGCTCTATCTTGACGGAATAGCGGACGAAAGGGCGCTGAGCGAAGCGCGGCGGCGACTTACCGCGATAGAGCTTGACCACGTTGAGGGAATAGGAATACTCATGCAGCTATTGGAGGACGAGCCGAACGCCCTGCTTCCGCAGTTTGTTATAACAGAGCGTCCGGACAGGGTAGCCTCCTTCCTCCTTGAAGGGCAGATATGCCTGCTTCTGGACGGCTCGGCGCAGGCGCTCTGCCTGCCCAGCAATCTTTTCACCTTCCTGCACGCGCCCGATGATTCCTACATCCGCTGGCAGTACGGTACGTTTAACCGAATCATCCGCTTCGTTGGCGTTCTGATAAGCCTGCTTTTGCCCGCAATAGCCGTGAGCGCAATCCGCTTTCAGCCCGGGCTGCTCCCGCCGCCCCTTATAACCTCGGTTATCGAATCGCAGAGCAAGGCTCCGCTTCCCGTAGGCGAGGAAATTGCGGCAATGCTTTTGTTCTTCTACCTGATAAACGAGGCGGGTACGCGCGTTCCGGGAATCATGGGCTCGTCCTTGGGGCTTGTTTCCTCCCTTGTTTTAGGCTCGGCGGCGGTTGACGCGGAATTGGTAGCTCCGCTTCTCATCATCATAGTTGCGGTTTCGGGGCTTGGGCTTTACGCTACGCCGAACTACGGGCTTGGAATGGGGCTGCGGCTATGGCAGTTCATTCTGCTCATATTCGCCTCGGCGCTTGGCTTTACGGGGCTTGCCTTGGGCGGAAGCCTTGCCCTTATAAGCGCCTGTTCGCTGCGCTCCCTCGGCGCTCCGTACCTTGCGCCGCTCGTCCCCAAGCGCCCGCGCAATCCCGACCTTATGCTTCGCCTTCCCGTATGGCGGCAGAGGCTGAGAGGGATTACCGCTTCCCCTTACTCCCTGCGGCGCTCCACAGGCAGAATGCGGGCATGGGAGGAGGAAGCGGATGAGAACTGAAACGAAGGTTGACAGCGCGAAAACGCGGGAAATCGAAAGAAAAAAGTCGGCTTCACTGATAGCGGGAAGGGCGGAAGCAGCGGGCGTTTTCAGCCTGCTTTTTGCGCTTGCGGGCATCAGCGGGCTTTCGCAGACGGGCGGGCTTATGGCAGCGGCGCTAATGCCGATTGTGCTGCTGTTATCAAGCGCGATGACAAAGGCTGCCCGCCCCTCTACGTCCATCTGCGCTGCTTCGGCGCTTGCGTCCGCAATATCCGTTTCGGTGCTTTCGCGCGCGTTCGCGGAGCTTACCGACATATGCTTTCTGCCCATTTTGGGAGCGGACCTTGCTTCGCCGCTAATCTGCGCGCTTGCGTTTTTTGCAGCAATGATATGGCGGCGCGGGGCGGCTATGGCCTGCGGCTTCACTCTGTTCATTTTTCTTATAATGCTCGCGCTTTCCGTTATAGAGTGCTTCCCGCGCTTCGAGCCGTCAATGCTTACGACAGCAGGCTTTCCCACAGTCCCTCCGCTTGCCGCCGCGTCGCTTCTCATTGTTCCCGCGCCGATATTTGCGCAGGAGCAGGCGGGAAAGCGCGCAGGCTATTCGGTTTTCGGCTGGGGGCTGTTCATGGTGTATACGTTAATTTCGGCTCTGCTGCTGCCGCTTATGGGCTTTAACATCGCCTCCGTATTCTCGGGAGCGGGCGAGGGCTGGTCGCGAGCGGCTTTGCCCTGCGCGCTTGCCTCGCTGCTCTTTTGCTCCGCCGCTTCGCTCGCGCGCTCCTCCGCATATTCGCTTCACTCCGCGTTCCCAAAAGCCGCAAAATGGCTTGTGCTGCTCATTCTCGCCGCGCTGTCTGCGGCTCTGTCTGTGTTTAAGGAACTGCTCCCGCTCTGCGCCTCGGCCTCCGGCGCGCTTCTGCTGCTTTCCGCGGGAGCAAAGGCAATATTTGCAAGGGAAAGGAGAAAAGCGAAATGAGAAGGCTGCTGCTGGTGCTTTTGCTGCTTCTGCCGCTCTACGGCTGCGCTCCGACGCTTGAGGAAAGCCTTCCCGCGCTCATGCTCGGGGTCGAGGAAAAGGGCGGGCAAATATACATATGCTTAAGGCTGCCGCGCGCCAACGGAGAAACGGGCGAAAAGGCGTATGTGCTTATAGAGGCTTCCGGCTCAAGCGCGAAGGAGGCGCTGGAAAACCTGAGAAGCGAAAACGCGTACTCCTTCCATCTCTCGGGGCTAAGAGTGCTTATAGTTTCGGACAGTCTGTCATTTGAAAAATACTTAGAAACAATGGACACGCTCTGGTCTGACGGAATACGCGGGCGCGCGGCGGCATTGGGAACAAGCGAGAGCGTAAAGGATTTGCTTGAGGCGGTAAACGGAACGGTCGGAATCCGCCTGAGCCGCTACCTTGACGAAAAATTCGAGCAGGCGGTCAAAACCGGAGCAATCCCCGACAGCACCGCGTTCACGCTATCTCGCGCGGCAAGGGTTTACGGGCAAAGAAAGATAGCCGCTCGCTGCAAAATAGGTGAAGAAGGCGCAATGGATAATTTAACGCTATTCTCCGAATAGCTTTTGGAGCAAATGCGCTTTGCTTATTTGCTCCGTTCTCCATCATTTTACTGTTCAGCCTACGGCTTCACGGTCGTAAAATGATGCAAGGAAGCGGGATAAATCCCGCTCCTCGGGGCGGCAAAGCTGACAACTGCGGATTACAA
>CAZUTB010000253.1:0-3910 GCA_964622905.1 uncultured Oscillospiraceae bacterium
CGTGACGCTTTTTTGGAGGATGCCGCTGTTTTTATAAAGCGCGCGAAGCAGGGAACCTATGTCCTTTCCTGCGTTGATATCAATAATTTCAAGATCATAAACGACCAGTACGGAACGGAAAAGGGCGACGAGGTGCTTCGCGAGTCCGCAAAAACCCTTCTTGAGTTTGCCGGTGCCGGCGGAGGAATTGTCTGTCGTATTATGGCGGATAAGTTCGTGATTCTTTATCATTCTTCGGTTAAGGATTCGGAGCTGTACAAGCGCTCGCATTATAAGTTTACGCATCCCGAATGCCTCGGGCGCGCTGTATATATGCGAATCGGCAGGTATCCTGTAACCGATTTGAACCTTTCCGTAAACTCAATGATTGACAGGGCGACGCTTGCCGAGGAAAGCATTAAGGGGCATTACGGAACATATGTAGCCGAATATACGGATTCCATAAGGGAGAACATTATCAAGGAGCAAAGAATCGTCAATGATATGAACGAGGCGCTCGCAGCCGGCGAGTTTGAAACATGGTTTCAGCCCCAGTACAATCATGTGACGGGCGCGCTTATCGGCGCAGAGGCGCTTGTGCGCTGGAGGAAGGACGGAAAGCTTGTTCCGCCGAATGATTTCATTCCGATTTTTGAGCGCAACGGCTTTATTTACGACCTTGATAAATATGTATGGCGGCGCGTCTGCGAGCTTATCCGTTCTTGGATAGCTTCGGGACGTTCGCCGCTGCCTGTTTCGGTAAATATTTCGCGCTTCGACATCCTTCAGGACGATTTCATTTCCGTAATCGAAGGGCTTAAGGACGAGTTCAAGATTCCGCCTGAGCTTTTGAGGCTTGAGGTTACCGAGTCCGCGTTCGCTGAATCCACAAGAACGATAATCGGCAGGGTTAACGAGCTTATCAAGCTTGGCTGCACCGTTGAAATTGATGATTTCGGAAGCGGCTATTCATCTCTCAATACCCTGAAGGACGTTCCCGCGGCGATATTGAAGCTTGATATGCGCTTCTTTGAGAACACCGGAAATTCGCAGCGCGGCGGCAATATAGTCGAGTCTGTTGTAAGAATGGCAAAGTGGCTCGGAATGGCGATAATCGCCGAGGGCGTTGAGGATAAGCCACAGGCGGATTATCTCAAGTCTATCGGCTGCTATTACATTCAAGGGTATTATTACGCAAGACCTATGCCGCTTGAGGATTACGAGCGCCTTTGCGAAAGCGCCGAGAAGGAGCCGCGGCTGAGCAGGCTTACCACCGTGCAAACGTGGAATAACAGCGCCTTCTGGGACGCGCATTCAATGGAAACGCTGGTCTTCAACAGTTATGTGGGCGGGGCGTGCATTTTCGAGTATCACAATAACGTAACCGAGGTTATTCGCTTTAACGAAAGCTACGAGCAGATATTCTCGGGCGAGTTTGCGTACAACTTCAACAGCGCAAACGGCGACCCGCTTAACTATCTAAGCGCGTCGGGAAAGCGGGCGCTCTTTGACAACATCAATAAAGCTATCCATACAAAGAAGGAATCATCCTGCGAGGTGCGCCTTGAGAGCGAGTCGGGCAAGCTTAAGTACCTTCGCGTAACCGTAAGGCTTATTGCGGTTGCGCTTGAAAGGTATCTGTTCTACTCCGTTCTCAATGATATAACACAGCAGCGCGAGGCTGAGCATAAGCAGAGAGAAGCGGAGAAAAAGGAGCTTGAAAGCGCTAAGCAGCTGCAAGCCATAATGGGCAATATTAACGGCGGCGTTGTGGCTATCAAGGTTTATGAGGACGGAAGCTCCAGGATAGTATTCTATAATGAAAAGTATTTCGAGCTTTTCGGCTTTGCAAGGGAAACAAACAAGGAAAATATTGATATTATATCTCTGATTGCGCCCGAGGATAAGGAGCGTATGCTGGATGCAATAGTCCGGCAGAGAAACGATGGGCTTCCCAGAATTATTGATTACAGAACCCTGAAGGTTGACGGCACAAGCGCCTATCTTCGCGTAAACTCCTCGCTTATGAATATGGAGGGCTACGGCGAGGTTATTACTGCGGTTGTTACCGATATAACCGAGCAGAAGGAGCTTTACGAGCAGTTCAAAGCTGTTGTTGATAATATCAACGGCGCGGTTACCGCCGTGGTTATCAGGAACGACCTGCCCGAGTTCCTTATTGTCAATAATCAGTTCTATGAAATGCTCGGCTACACCAAGGAGCAGTACGAAAGAGAGTGCAGGAGCAAGTACGACAGGATTCATCCAGATGATTATGACCGCGTGGTAAAGCAGTTCCGCGATTCCGCCTCGGAACCTAAGCGCTATACCATGGAGTATAGGATAATCAGGCGGGACGGCAGCGTCCGCACCATAGTTAACCGAATCCATGTTATGCGTATGCTCGGCGTTGATGAGCTTGTTCAGCTTTCCGTTATGAACGATGTAACGGATATTCGCACCGCCGAAATGAAGGAGCGCGAAGCCTCCGACCGCCTTAACGCTATAATGAACCATATAAGCAGCTCAATCTCCGCTGTTACCATAGAAAACGGCAAGGTCAATTATCATTTTGTAAACGAGCGCTACTACGAGCTTGTGGGCTATTCCAAGGAGGCTTATCGGGCAAAGTTCGGCGCGGGCTACGGACCGATTGCGCCCTGCGACCGCGAAAGGGTTATGACGGAGCTAGAAAAGGCTGTGCCCTCGGGCGGCTTGGTAAAGATGGATTATCGCGTAATCAGGGGCGACGGAAAACAGATATGGGTGCGCGAGCGACTGATTAATACGAAGATTGCGGGAATAAACGGCGATGTGCTGCTTGGAATTATTGATGATATTACCGAGCAGAAGGAAGCTGAGCGAAGGATTGCCGAAACCAGCGAGCAGCTGAAGGTTGTGCTGGACAAGCTTGCCTGCGGAGTGACCGCCGTAGCCGTCAGCAGCGCCAATAATGATTTCCTCTTTGCAAATGATAAGTATTACGAGCTTATCGGCTACAGCCGCGAGGAATATCATAACCTGATAGTCAGCCCGTACAGCATACTGCATCCCGAGGACAGGGATATGGTTTGCCGCGAGATTAATGCAATAATCAAAACAAACGGCACAATCGATTTCAAGTACAGAATCATCCGTCCGGACGGAGAAACGAGATGGCTGCATACAGTAGCGTCCATGTGCGTCTTCCCCGGAGAAGATCGCCCGATTCAGCTCGCTGTTTTTGAGGATGTAACGGTAGAACAGCAGTATTCGGCGCAGCTGCGCTTCCTCAACAATGCCGCGCATGACATCCTGGCTCAGCCGGATACCGAAAAGGCAATGGAGGATACGCTTCATAAGATTATCGGCTATTTTGATGCCGATAGAGCGTATGTATTCGAGTACAACGAAAGGGACGAAACTGAATCGAATACCTACGAGGTCTGCAAGGATGGCATTTCAAGGCAGATAAGCAATCTTCAGAATATACCCATGAGCTTCTATAAGAGCTGGAATGATAAGCTTTTTGCAAATGAGATAATCAATATTGAGAATGTAAACGGGCTTGACGGCAGCGAAGCGCCGCTTCGCGAAATACTGCTCAAGCAGAATATACATTCTGTTATTGTTGCGCCTCTTTGGAGAAACGGCAAGCTTATTGGCTACGCGGGCGTTGATAATCCCTCAAAGTCCGCAAGGCAGGCGCAGGGCCTTACCGCGCTGAACGACTATATTGCGGTTCTTCTGACCCGCCGCGACCTTACGGGCATTATCAAGCGTGACGACAGCGCGATAGAGCTTTTGATGAAGGATACCCCGGGCGGCTTCTGCCGCTTTGAAATGACGAGCGACACCGCGCCGCGCATAACCTATGCAAATGAAGACTTCTGCGATATGCTCGGAATTGCTCCGGAGCGCGCGGGGGAGCTTATCGGCAGAGAGGGGCTTG
>CAZUTB010000254.1:0-3891 GCA_964622905.1 uncultured Oscillospiraceae bacterium
CCCCTGCGGATTATTGATGAAGGGGTACCCCTTCATGCTTCCCCAAAGCAACAATTAGGTTTTTTGACAGACTGAGTGATATTATACTTGCCAAAAAAGTGTTTAGCATACAGAAGCGGCTTCATTGCGAAGCCGCTTCTTATCATATATCATATCAGTGTCTTTTGCTTCCATGCGCCGCTTTTCCATCTGAACGCGAAGATTATGCCGCGAATGCATTCGTCAGCTGCCATTCCCATCCACACTCCCATAAGCCCCAAGCCAAAGACAACACCGAAAAGGCAGCCAAGCCCGACGGAAATTGTCCACATAGCTATGATTCCGATAACTATGGGGTAGCGGACGTCTCCCGCGCCCTGAAGCGCCCTGATAAGCACCGAATTGAAGCTTCTTCCGAACTCAAGCGCGATATCGACAAGCAGCACCTGCCCGCAGAGCGCCATGACAGGCGCGCTAACGTTAAACCACGAAAGAATCGTTGTGTGCAATAGGTAAATTGTAACTGTACATATGCTTGTAATGACTATCGAGGTAAGTATCAGCTTCTTTGTCAGCTTATCCGCCTTATCATACTCGCGCGCGCCCACATGATAGCCCACGCATATCTGCGCGGACTGCGAAACCGCTATGCAGTAGAGGAAGGAAAACTGAACGATTATTGCGCAGTACGCCTTAGCGTTCGTGGAATCTGCGCCGAAGCCGTTGATAACCGAGAGCAGAACCGCCTGCGAAAGCTGATAGGAAAAGCTCTCGCCCGCGCTGGGAAGCCCAATGGCAACAAGCTTTTTGAGCATTTCCTTCGGGAACGGGCGCATATATCTTATGCGAATGCGCTCCTTCATCCTGCGGCGGAAAATGAACATGAGCGTCAAAACGCCCGCCGCGCGGCTGATAACAGTCGCCGTCGCCGCGCCCGCAACGCCCATCTTCGGGAAGAACCACACCCCGGAAATAAGGAGATAATTGAAAATAACATTTACAATATTCATCGCTATTGATACGAACATTGTTATGTTCATCATGCGCTTCGAGCGGAATATGGCGGTATAGGTAAGGTAGAGGCTCTGGAGGAAGGAGAAGCCGCCGACAATCAGCATATATACGCTCGCGTCGCCGTAAAAGCGCTCGTCCATGCGCATTGCGGTAAAGAGCGGACGGCGCAGAAGCACAAGCAGGGCGCTGATGAGAAGCCCGAAGAAGATATTCATGAATATCGAAACCGAATAAACCTCCTCAACCTTCTCCTTCCTGCCCGCGCCGATGAACTGCGCGGCGAGGATAGTTGTCGCGAGGCTTATCATAGAAAACGCAAGCATGAAAACATTCAGGATTGAGTTTGCGTTTGCGACCGCGCCGACAGAATCCTGACTGTAGCTGCTTAGCATCATCTGGTCAATATTACCGACAAGCACCTGAAGCAAAAGCTCGACAAAAATAGGTATAATAAGCTTGAGCATTCCGCCAAGGGAATCAAAATTCTTCTTGCCCGTTTCCTTCTGCATTGCGCCTTACTCCCTTAAACAAGATGGTTTTCGCACGCCATATTATAACACCCGCACCGAGATAAGCAAGACAGAAAAACACGAACGATTTTCAATTTATCTCTGTAATCGTTTAGTTTTTGCCTTGCATTCACGCAAAGCGTTTGATAGAATGGTTAAGTATTTTCATAAAGAAGCACAAGCGGAGGGATTAGTATGCCAAAGGCAGCGCTGATTATGGGCTCAAAGAGCGATTTTCCGCAGCTTGAAAAAGCGGTAAAGACCATTAAGGAATACGGAATAGATTTAGACGCGTTCGTCATGAGCGCTCACCGCACTCCGGACGAAACCTCGGCGTTCGCAAAATGCGCCGAAAAAAACGGCTATGAGGTTATTATCGCGGCGGCTGGCAAGGCGGCGCATTTAGCGGGAATTATCGCCGCGAACACCGTGCTTCCCGTTATCGGAATACCGATGAAAAGCTCAACGCTTGACGGGCTTGACGCGCTGCTTTCCACGGTTCAGATGCCCGGCGGAATCCCCGTTGCCACGGTTGCGATAGACGGAGCGGAGAATGCCGCGCTGCTTGCCGCAGAGATTCTTTCAATCAAGTATCCCGAAATAAGGGCAAAGCTTAAAAAGGCGCGCAAGGCGATGAAGGACTCCGTTGCGGAGGCTGACGCCGAGATAAAGGCGCGCATAGCCGAAATTTAAGCAAACGCGCAGTTAAGGAGAAATGATATGCCAGTACCTACCGATTTCCGTTTTGCCGGCGACCGTATGGAGGAAGACTGCGGCGTATTCGGCGTATATGACGCGGAGGGCAGCCTGCACGTTGGAGAGGCAGCCTATTTCGGGCTGTACTCATTGCAGCACCGCGGTCAGGAGAGCGCAGGAATTGCGGTGACGGACGGAAGCGGAATCCGCTACGTTCGCAACAAGGGGCTTGTTCCCGAGGTATTCGACCAGGAAACCGTACAATCGCTTACCGGCAGGATAGCGATAGGCCATGTGCGCTATTCAACCTTCGGCGTTTCCGACGCAATAAACGCTCAGCCGCTTGTGGCAAGATACAAGCACGGAAACCTTGCGCTTGCGCATAACGGCAACCTTATCAACGCGTCTGCCCTGCGCTCAATGCTTGAGGACCACGGCGCAATCTTCCAGACGACGGTTGACACCGAGGTTATCATCAATCTTATCGCGCGACTCTCCTCCGATGGGCTTGAGGAAGCGATTCACAAGATGATGAAGTCCGTCCGCGGCTCCTACGCGCTTGTTATGATGACGGAAACGCAGCTTATCGGAATACGCGATCCCTTCGGAATCCGCCCTCTTGCCCTTGGCAGAATCGGCGATGACAGCTATGTGCTTGCCTCCGAAAGCTGCGCGTTTGACGCTGTCGGCGCTGAGTTTGTGCGCGATGTTCACCCGGGCGAAATCGTCATCATTGACGAAAACGGGCTGCGCTCCATACAAATGCCCGTCACCTGCCAGAGCAAGCTCTGCGTATTCGAGTTTGTATACTTTGCAAGAACCGACTCTATGATTGACGGAGTAGGCGTTTATGCCGCAAGAAAGGCAGCGGGAATGCGCCTTGCCGCGCATGACGACGTTAAGGCGGACATGGTTATAGCCGTTCCGGACAGCGCCGTTCCCGCCGCGATTGGCTACGCCGAAAAGAGCGGAATCCCCTACGGCGAGGGGCTTGCGAAGAACCGCTATGTCGGCAGAACCTTCATTCAGCCCGAGCAGGGAATGCGCGAAATCGGCGTTCGCACAAAGCTCAACGCGCTTACTAAAAACGTAAAGGGCAAGCGAATCGTAATGGTTGACGATTCGATAGTAAGAGGAACTACAAGCCGCAAGATTGTTGATATGCTGAGGCTTGCGGGCGCGCGCGAGGTGCATATGCGCGTTTCAAGCCCTATCGTTATGCATCCCTGCTTCTTCGGAATCGACACTCCCAGCGAGGATGAGCTGCTCGGCAGCCACCGCACCGCCGAGGAAATGTGCCAGTATATAGGCGCTGACAGCCTTAAATTCCTCTCGCTTCACGACTTGCTCAAGACTGTCGAGGGCTCGGGCTGCGGCTTCTGCTCCGGCTGCTTTGACGGGAATTATCCTATGCCGCTTTCGGAAAGCGAAAGCTGCGACCTTACGATAGAATAAGGGGGAAATACAATGATAACCTATAAGGACGCGGGTGTTGACGTAGAGCGCGGCTATGAGGCGGTTAAGCTGATGAAGAAGCACGTAAGCCGCACTATGAACGATAATGTGCTTGGCGGCTTAGGCTCCTTCGGCGGCTTCTACACGCTTGAAAACGAGAAGATGGAAAAGCCCGTGCTTGTTGCGGGAACGGACGGAGTGGGAACAAAGCTCAAGTTCGCGTTCCTGCTTGATAAGC
>CAZUTB010000255.1:0-245 GCA_964622905.1 uncultured Oscillospiraceae bacterium
CATCAAGGATTTTCAACATTATATTTATATATTCATATATAGCTGAATTTTGACAATAAAAACAAAGCAAGAGTTTTATCTTGTTAAGCCTTCTTCTGTACAATGTTAATTATATTTCCGTATAACTATATATGTTTACAAAGATATTATTTATCGCGTATAAATCACAGCACAGATAATAAATATCACATCATAAAAACATTCAGCATACAAAACATTCTATGCTGTAATCATAAGTATCTATT
>CAZUTB010000255.1:255-3889 GCA_964622905.1 uncultured Oscillospiraceae bacterium
ATGCCATACTTCCTGGCATTTCTTCATCCGTCGCCATTCCAAGATAATACTTATAGTTATTTACGTCTAAGGAGTCTGCGAAGCGGGCGCAAGCCCTTACCGCGGCATCCCAGCTGAGAGGTTCATTGCCATGCATGGTATGCATAGCGTCGTCATAGTCAAAAATCATTGTGTTGCTTGAGCTGTTCCAGCGCCCGCAGGCAAACGTAAGCGCACAGTTGAAAAACGCAAAATCGGGATTATCGGGGTCGGTGCCACTCTCCGATAAATTAGGATAAAATTCCCAGTTTAGGCTGCTTAGTTCATCCCATACGTCGTGGTCTTCATTGATTTGTTCAAAAGTCTGCCAGTAGTCCGCGTTTCGCTCCGCAATTCCCAAGGTAAGTGCCGCTTCGTACACCGCGAGCATTCCATCGCAAACCGTAAGGGCTGCACCGGAAGCTGCGGCTGAGGCGGAGCATTCCTTCCACTCAGCCAGTTTTTCAGCGTTAACGGCTGCAACAAGGCGAGCTAACAGCTCAGTCATTTCGCCCGATGAAATCACAATGCTAAGGTCCTCTGGCGCGCTTTCGGTTAGTATACCCAGTTCAAAGGCGCGCTTGATTTCCGCATTTTCAAGCTCCTGATGCCGGCAATAAACCGTGCCGGCTGCGTCACCAAGCACATCCTTGACTGCGGCAGAAAAGCCTTCTTCATCTCCGGCAAAGACTTCCTGCGTCGTTTCATAGGTTGGCGCGTAGGTCAAGGCTTTGTGATACATACCCTGCACATAGGTGTTGCCCTTAAAATCAATCCGTGCCTCGCCGATGTTCAAAAGATTGATAAGCTTCGGATACGCAAAGTAGAACACATTATTGCTAATAGTTGTATTTGCGAGTTTGTCCCAGCTGCCGGCAAACCAGATGTGGATGGATGCAACCGATTCCTCAACATCCTCGCTAAAATTATTGCGATAGCCGGTTTTTACGAAATAATTATTATCAATAAGTATATCGGAAATCTCAATTTGCGCGTCATTTTCAAGAAAATTGATAATGCCGATTCCGCCGTTATTGCGTTCAAAGAGATTTCCGGAAGCGGTCATTCCGCCCAATTTTCGCTGTCCATCCTGCACAGCGCCGTCCCAGCCCAGCTCTATGGTGAAGCCGCCGTCGCGCCCATCGTGAACATAATTATTCCTGCAAACGCTGCCATAGCCATTGAATCCAAAACCCTCGCCGCCGGGCACTCCATGGACAGAGTCCATTTCTCAGCACCGCTGCCGTTTTCGGGCGAGGCATAGAACGCGGGCTTTGCGCCTGTTCCGTACGCGGCATAGGTTATCCCCTCGCGATAGCTGACAATCATATCTCCGTGCCATAAATCTCCGCGGCGAAATAACACTCCATCCCCTTCTGAAAGCTCGCTTTCATTCACCTTGGCAGCCGTTTTCCACGGCGTATCGGGCGAAAGCCCGTCGTTTGCGTCATCGCCATCCGGGCTTACATAATAGCAGGTACCCGTAACCTTCGCCTCGTCAGCGCTGCCTAATATTTCATTGCGCCGCAATTCGATTTGTTCGGGTATGGAAGCAACGGAAGAAGGAATTGCTTCCGCTTCGGCAGACAGCGACAAGAATAGGCTGAATACTGCGGTCAATAGAAGCGATGTTGTTATTTTCAGCATAACCGATGCCTCTTTCATAAAGTTGCGGAGAGAAGCTATTGCACTAAGCCTCTGCTCCGCCCAATTATTCTGCGTTTATTCCGCGCTTTGCGATGTTCCGAAGTAGCGCGCGAGAATGGCTATTGCGTTTTCGTTGCCCTGCGCTGCCGATAGTTCAAAAAGCTCCCGCGCTTTCTGCATATCCTTCTCAACGCCTGTGCCATTATAATAGAGTATGGCGAGATTGCTTTGAGCGCTTGCGTTGCCCGCGTCCGCTGCCGCTTTATACAGCTCCAACGCGCGCGCCATACCTATTTCTGTGGCATAGCCGATTTCATAGCATTTGCCCAGATATGCCGCAGCCTCGCCATTTCCCGCCTCAGCCAAGGCTTTAAGCAGAGGGAACGCCTTTTCATACTCCTCCGCATCGAAATACTCCAAGGCTTCCGCAAAGCCGGCTTCGCTTTTATCCGCTAAAGCCGAAAGAAGCCGAAAGTAAATATTGCCTTCCTCGCTTTCGCAGATAAGATTGCCGTCGGCAAGCAGTGCAAGCTGCATTGTGCTGAATTCGTCTTCGGTGTTGTTTACATCGGTCAGCGTTAAAGCATTATCTGCAAAGGAAAGTGAATAGTCAAGCTTAGTCGTTTCGCCGTTATCCGTTATTGCAGCTGATGCTTTATTCTCGCCGATGGTCAGCTCAACAGTCATACCCGTTATCGCGAAAGGCAGCACAGCCCCTTGCAAGTACATATAGTATGCTTCCCAATCGCCGCAAAAATCCGAAAGGCTTGCGCTTGCAGCCTTATCGCTCGGCTGATAGCCCTCCGAAATGATACGCTCTCTGCCGAACAGCATACTTATGTCGCTCGATTTGACAAACAAGCCGTCATCGCGCAATTCATAAAGCATTGCGTACTCAGGGTTCTCTGCCAAGCTCATTAGAATCGCTTCACCGTCCGGCTTCCATGTATACACAATCGTTCCATTTGTTGTATTCGTAATAGTTGCCGTTCCGTCCGCCGAAATCTCCATTACGGTTTCCATATTGATAATTGATGGGTCGAAGTTCGCGCCGCCGGTGCTGACTTCGTTAAGGTACCATGTGCCGAGAAAATCCTCGTTCGTGAGCGCCTCTGCGAGCAGAGCGGCGCAGAGCAGCAAAGCCATGCACAGCATCAAACTCAGCAGTCTTTTCATTGGGAAGTCTCCTTAATTATTCGTTAACGTAAGCGCGCACTAACTTTTTACTGATATACTAATCATATACTGCTGCGAGCGCGCAGTCAATTCCCGAAGCGAGCTTTTCTTTCTTTATATACGCAAAACGGCGGAGAGCTTACGCCCTCCGCCGCTGTTATTGTTGCCTTTTAAGAATGAATTACTTGATGGTGATTCTTCCGGCAGGAGCCTCATAGCTCGCGCCGATTACGCCGCCAAGAACCTCATTGGTGTAGTTGACAAGCGCGTCCTCAAGCGGGATGGTGGTGTCATAGCCGGTCTGAGAATACGCATAGCCGAAGCAATAGTAGGTATCGCCGCCCGCTGCGGTGAAGTTATTGGTAGCGATAACGTAATCCTTTTCGGGGTCGAAGGCTTCTCCGCCGACGCTCTCGATGGTTACGCGGCTGCCGGGGTTGGCGGGCGCGAAGTAGGTAGTGTTAGGATACTGCTCGCCGTTTACATACTCAACAGAGGTATCAACGGTGAACACGATTCCGCTTACCTGCGGGAATGCGCCGAGAGCCTTGGGAGAAGCATAGGTAGCAGCCTCAAGAGCCTCGAGCAGCTCGCTGCCCTTAACGGTGAGCACCGCAATGGTGTTGCCGAACGGGAAAACGGTCTTCATATCCTTCATGGAAATGTCGCCGACATTAACGGTTGCGCGGATTCCGCCGCCGTTGGTGATAGCCGCAGCGACAGGCTGAGAATAAGCGTTGTTGGCAGCCCAAAGGATAGCGTCCGCGGCAAAGTCGCCGAGGTTGGTTTCCTG
>CAZUTB010000256.1:0-3868 GCA_964622905.1 uncultured Oscillospiraceae bacterium
TGCACCATTTCCTTGTTCGGTTTTCAACCTCACGGTCAGGAAATGGCGTAAGGAAACGACCTTCGGCCGCTCCTCGGGGCGGCAGAGCCACCCAAAGCGGATTACAATGAAGGAGTTCCTCCTTCATACTTCCTCCTGAAAATATGTGACATTTACGCTGCTGCTATGATTTATAGTTATCCCGTCACCCGCAACGGAAAACTGTGTTTTCCCGCTCTTGCTTGACGTAAACTATGCACGGGAAGCACTTGCCGCGCTCTATTCTCAGCTTTACCGCAATGCGCCTTACTTTCCGCTTCCCGCTTTTTCCTGCGCAATTTTCATCGCTCTTTCGACCGCCTTGTCCTGCGCGGCGTGGATGGAATTGCGGCGCAGAATCTCCGCTATCTCGATTCGCGCCTTCTTCACCTCCGCGTAAAGCTCGGAGGAGGGAACGCGCAGCGCTCCGCTGCCTAAAACCATCATCTGCTCGGGTCCGTCGGAGGTGGCAACGTATACGCGCGCCTTGCCCGCAAGGTCGTGAACCGTTTTCTCAATATAGCTGTCTGCGGTTTCGTTTTCCTTTGTATACACAACCTTGACGCCCTTGTACTCGCTGCTCGAGCCTGTGTTTCCCGCAACGCGATAGGCGTCAAAAACCAGCAGGGTTTCGCGCGGATAAAAGCCCTTGTAATTAGCAAGTATATCCATCAGGCTCTGCCGCGCGTCCGCAAGGCTCTTTTCGGACTGCTTTTTCAGCTCGTCCCACGCGAAAATTACGTTGTAGCCGTCAACAATCAGGTATTCGGGAAGCGGCACTAGGGGCTTTGTGTCCCTTCGCGGCGCGCTTTCCCTGCTTTCCTCCGCCTTTTCCGCCTCGGGCTGCTTCTTCGGCGGCTTTACGTCGCGGCGCTTTACAGGCCCGTAGGTGCGCTCATAGATGCGCAGAAGCTCCCTGTCCTCCTCCGCTCCGCCCGAAAGCCCGCTCCTCTGCGGCGCGGAAGCCGCCTGCGGAACGCGCGCGGAGGGCTCTTTTTCGCTTTCCTCGGTGATGTGCATGAAATCGCGCACCTTGTTCCAGCGAACGAAATAGCCCGCGCCGTTTGCGCAGAAAACCGAATCGGGCGGGTTCATTCCGTCCTTTTCGGGGTCATAGCCTATCTCGGCTATAATTTCATCCTGATTAGCTGAGGGAGCGTAGCCGCGCAGAGTGCAGCTCAGCCTGCCCTTTCCTCTGGTATAGGCGCTCACGTCACGCGCGTAATACCGCGCCTTTCTTACGGGCGCGGCGGCGCTTATCAGCGCCGTTTGCCCGAAAAGCTCGGGCGGCTCAACCGTTCCGCCCATCTCGGTAATATCGCTCAGCGCCCTGCCGACCGCCTCCGACGGCACCTCAAGGCTTATGTCATACCAAGGCTCCAGCAGCACGCTTTTTCCGCACATCAAGCCCTGCCTTACCGCGCGGCAAGCCGCCTCGCGGAAATCGCCGCCCTCGGTATGCTTGAGGTGCGCGCGCCCCGCCGTAAGCACAATCCGCACATCCGTAAGCGGCGAGCCGGTAAGCACGCCCATATGCCGCTTTTCCGCAAGCGCGGAAATAATCTGCCGCTGCCACGAGCGCGCGAGCAAATCCTCGGAAAGCGCGGTTGCGTAGGTTATCCCGCTTCCGCGCTCCGTCGGCTATATCGAAACGTGAACCTCCGCGTAATGGCGAAGCGGCTCGAAATGCCCGACTCCGGCGGTCTTTTCGGCTACGGTTTCCCGATAGAGAATGCTCCCGCCTGCGAAGGAAACATTAAGCCCGAAGCGCTCGCGGATAAGGCGCGAGAGGATTTCGAGCTGTACCTCGCCCATCAGCTGAACGTGAATCTCCTTCACAATGTCGTTAAACACGACGTGCAGCGAAGGCTCCTCCTCCTCAAGCTCGCGCAGCTTTTCCATCAGCGTTGTATTGTCGCAGCCCGCGGGAGGAACGACGCGCCATGTGAATACAGGCTCTAGCTGGGACGCAATATCCACGCGCTCCGCGCCAAGCCCCTCGCCCGCGCGGGTTTTTGCAAGCCCCGTTACGGCGCAAAGCCCGCCCGCTGGAACCTCATTCGCAAGCGCGTATTTATCGCCCGAATAGAGCCTTATCTGATTGACTTTTTCGTTTATTTCCCCAATGGTAATATTGTCCCGAACGCGCAGCGCTCCGCCCGTCACCTTCAGCCATGTAAGCCGCGTTCCCGCGCTATCCCGCGTAATCTTGTAAACCCTCGCGGCGAATTCGGCGGGGTAAAGCTTGGCTTTTGTATACATTGAAATTCCGCCGAGCAGCTCGTCCACTCCCTCAAGCCGAAGCGCCGAGCCGAAGTAAACGGGGAAAAGGCGGCGCGTTAATATAAGCTCGGAAATAAGCTCGTCCTGCAAGCCTTCACCGCTCAGGTATTCGGAAAGCGCCTCCTCGGAGCAGGTCGCGATTCTTTCGTCCCTCTCCTCGGAAAGCATATCGGCGGCGGAGTCGGAGAGCCGAAGGCGAATATCGGTTATAAGCCTTTCCCTGTCCGCCGACGGCTGATCCATCTTGTTAACGAATATGAAGGTCGGAATCTTGTAGCTCTCAAGCAAGCGCCAGAGCGTAATTGTATGCCCCTGAACTCCGTCCGCTCCGCTTATCAGCAGCACCGCCGCGTCCATTGCGGCAAGCGTTCTCTCCATCTCGCCCGAAAAATCGACGTGCCCGGGGGTGTCCATAAGCGTTATATTCGTGTTGTCCCAGCAGAAGCGTGCCTGCTTGGAAAAAATGGTTATTCCCTTTTCCCGCTCCTGCGCGTCCGTATCGAGGTACGCGTCCCTGTGGTCAACCCGCCCAAGCTTCCTTATCGCGCCGCTTCTGAAAAGCATTGCCTCGGAAAGAGTGGTTTTGCCCGCGTCAACGTGCGCAAGAAGCCCGAGCGCTATGGTTTTCTCTGTGTCCGCCGTACTTCCCGCCCCCTTACGAATACGCCTTAATAAGCAGGCTGCTTTTGCCTTTCTTCGTCTGCCCCTCAACCCCTATGTATACAGCCCTTCCGTAGCCTCTTACGGACATGACCTGCCCCTCCTTAAGCACATAATCGGGGCGAAGGCACTCGGCGTCGTCAATCATAATTTTGCCGGTGCGCGAAAGCTCCTGCGCGTTTCCTCTGCTTAAGTGATAAAGATGCGCAACAACCGCGTCAACCCTCGGCGAATCGACCTGCAAACGCACCTCGCGCGTCTTGCGCAGCTCTCCCTCGGGCGGCGCTGTTATCTCGGCTGACGCGTCCGTCCCGCCCACCTTCGTGAGCGAGCCGGCGATGTAATCCGCCATGTTTTTAAGGCAGAATATGTATGCCGTGCCGTCCCTTATAACTATATCGCCAAGAACATCGCGCTCGATTCCAAGCCCCATCAGCGAGCCTAAAACGTCCCTGTGCGCAAAGCCCTCGGAAAAGCGCGCGCTTCTCGGGCGCACAAGCACGCAGGCAAGCGGAAACTCCCCCTCAGCTATCTCCCTGTCGCCGCAAACGCCTAAGATTCGCCGCTCGCAGCCCTCAGCTCCGCCGAAAAGCTTGCAGAAGCAGCCTGAGCGCCTGAGCGCCGCCTCCGCCTCCTTCTGCTGAGCAAGGCCCAGAAAGCGGCTGAACAGGGGCGACGGGCGCGCCTGCGCCCTTTGAGCCAGCGATAGGTAAAACTCCCGTCCCTCATCCATTTTGAAGCGCTCCTAAAATAAAACGTTTTTCATTATTGATTCTATATCGCGGGCGCGCTGTGGATCGTTTGTGCGAACTTTGCCGCAGTTCCAGGCGCGATATACAGCGCCTTCTATGGAGCTTTCTTCGATCCTATGGCCCTTCCCGGAGCTCTCGCAGGATGGTCTGTAAAG
>CAZUTB010000257.1:0-3861 GCA_964622905.1 uncultured Oscillospiraceae bacterium
TCCGCGCTCCTGCTCCTGAACCATCCAGTCCATGGTAGCGGCGCCATCATGCACTTCGCCGATTTTGCGAACGCGTCCGGTATAGAACAGGATGCGCTCCGTAGTCGTCGTTTTTCCGGCATCAATGTGCGCCATAATGCCTATATTCCTTACCATAGAAAGCGGGTGGCTTCTTGGCATAGTCTTAATTCCTCCTTATAGGTTGCGGAGATTAGAAACGCTTTTGCAGTGTGAACAACACTAATGCTCGGCGAAAAGCCGCGCAAGCCGCAATATTGCCGATTACCAGCGATAATGCGCGAAAGCCTTGTTCGCCTCTGCCATGCGGTGCATTTCTTCCTTGCGCTTTACGGCGTTGCCTGCGTTGTTGCTGGCATCTATCAGCTCAGCAGCAAGACGCTCTGCCATGGTCTTCTCACCGCGGCTGCGGGAGAAGGACACTATCCAGCGCAGACCGAGAGTCTGACGACGCTCGGGACGAATCTCGACAGGAACCTGATAAGTGGCGCCGCCAACGCGGCGAGCCTTGACTTCGAGCTGCGGCATAACATTGTTAAGCGCCGCCTGAAATACGTCCGAAGGCTCTTTCTGAGTCTTTTCCTTGATGGCGTCAAACGCATCATAGCAGATGCGCTGCGCTACTCCGCGCTTGCCGTCAAGCATAATCTGGTTAATGAGCTTGGTAACTACCGTAGTTCCGTAAAGCGGATCCGGCAGAACCTCACGCTTAGGTACATAACCACGACGAGGCATGTGTTTCCCTCCTGATTCTTAATGTAGCGGCTGCTTTTAAAAGCGTCCGCTGTCGGTGAAGCCCGATTGCTCAGCTCTTCATCGGCAATCATTTTGGTCTTGCGCATATGCCCCGCCCTTGCTGAACCCGGCAAAATGTCAGCATCATTTCGCCTCCCGATGGTGTCATAGGGAACACGAGCGGCAACGGGAATCCTTAGTTTTCTCTCCGTTCCAAAAAGAGAAGCATCGGGAAACCGTCCACCTCAGGCGCTTGCAGCACGAGCGGGCAGAAAGCTTACTTCTTCGGGCGTTTTGCGCCGTACAGAGAACGAGCCTGCATACGCTTAGCAACACCGGCGGTATCCAGCGCGCCACGGATAATGTGGTAGCGGACGCCAGGAAGGTCGCGAACACGACCGCCGCGGATAAGAACCACAGAGTGCTCCTGCAGATTGTGGCCGATGCCGGGGATGTAGCAAGTACCTTCGGATTGATTGGTCAAACGAATTCTGGCAATTTTTCTAAGAGCGGAATTAGGCTTTTTAGGGGTTCTGGTCGTCACGCTCAGGCAGACGCCGCGCTTCTGCGGGCAGGACTGCAGGATAGGAGCGTTAGGCTTTACAGCCGCCCTTTCCCGACCCTTGCGAATCAATTGATTGATCGTGGGCATGAAAGCACCTCCTGATAGAATATCTATAAAATCTCCGCAACCCTCGGAAACTTATAGCGAAATTAGTGGTTGTCTTCCTCATGGCATATGCCCGCCGCCGCTGCGCCAACATCAATATGGCACGCTTTGCCGAGCTCCTGCATCGTGGCGACCCATTCCATGCGGATTTGCTTCTTCTGGCACATTTCAACTACCTTATGAGTTATGTGCATATCGGCGTCCTTTGCCATATACACGCACTCCACATCGCCGTGTTCAATGGAGCGAAGTATCTGCTTGGTACCGACTACAAGCCTTGAGCGATCGCTCAAATCCATAGGCATGGAAAAGTTTCCGTCCTTTCAGCATAGATGCGCATAGTTATCAGACAACCACACTAATATAACACCGAAGCCTATAAAAGTCAACGGTTTTAAGAAAAATATGTTGTATTTCAGCGTTTGCTTTTACGTCTTCTGGGACTTGCTCCCGCAGTCTGACTTTTCTCTGCGGTCTTATATCTTTTATCCTTGGCAGCCTTTGTAAGAAAGTTTTGAAGCTTTATATTGAGCTTATGGCGCGCAAATACATATTGCCCGTAAATCAAGGCGGGACGCGCGCACGGAAGCCCCGGAACCCACGGGTAATCGTTCATTTTCTCTTCTTCCCACCAAAGAGAATCATAGCTTTCGGAATTATCTATCTGTATATCCGCACGAAGCTTGTTATAGCTTCTCAGCTGACGCATGGAAGGGTGCTTGGGACCCATTGCGACAATATCTGCAAAGTCCTGCGCGGAAGCGTTCACTCTTTCCATTGTCCTTGGCATTATTTCATTTCCGGTTCCTCTGTCGGCGACGGAGGCGCAGGTTATCGTATCAGCCCCATAGCTGTCAAAAAGCCTTGAGAGGTATCTTGAGGTTTGCTTTGCTCCCGAGGAAGCGCCGACAGAGAGCGTAAATATATGATATCCGTGCAGCATAGGTCTGTGGGTCATATAGAACAAATGCTCAAGCAGATTCTTCATTGACGAGCATATCATTCCGGCATACACGGGGGCGGCAAACAGAATCCCGTCAGCCCAGAACATCGCGTCCTGAATAAGGCTCATAACCGCATAGTGCGGGCAATTTGCTTCGCTTGAGGAAAGGCAGGCTCCGCAGCCGTCGCAGAGCGGGAGCTTAAGCTCGGAAAGATAAAGGCTCTTGACAGTAACGCCCGGCAGATGAAGCTTTATGCTGTTGACTGCTTCCATCGTCAGCGCCTGAGTTTTTCCGTTCTCCCTAGCGGCAGACAGCACAAGAATGTTCAATGCCCTTTCCTCCAATGTATATAAGCTTACTTGGTAAAGCCGAACGCAGGCACAAACAGCGCACAGTCGGGCTGGCTGCCGCAATCATCCGGCATAACCCTGAGCGCCTCCACCCTTTGCGCATCCGTATATCCCATCAATTCAAGATAACGCTTTTCATCGTCTATCTGCCAGTCGGCGGTTGATTCGTTTCTGTAATGCATCGGGATTGCAACGGACGGAGAAAGCCGCTTTGTCAGCTTTGCCGCAGCCTCGGCATCAATGGTATAGTTGCCGCCCACGGGTATGAGAAGCACGTCAACCCTGCCGATTTCGGCTATCGTATCTTCATCCAAGGCGTGCCCGAGATCTCCAAGGTGCAGTATTCTTACATCATCCATGGTTATAAGAAATACCGTGTTTTCGCCGCGTTTTGCGCCGCTTTCGGCATCGTGATAGGTTTTGAAGCCGGCAAGGGTTATTTCAGGGAGTATCTCTTCGGCGCTCTGAGGCTCTGCAAACACGCTAGGCGAGTTTTCAAAGCGGCTTACCGCATTATGGTCGTGATGCTGATGGCTTACCGTAACCGCGTCCGGCTCAAGCGTCGGGAAGGAGCAGCCGACCGACTCATCAAAAGGGTCGGTTACTATCAGCTTTCCGTCTGACGAGGCAAGCATAAAAGAGGAGTGACCGAGCCAGCGAATAATCATCCTTTGTATCCTCCAAACGAGTAATCATTAAGAAGCGTAAAGCCTTTGCTGTAAAGATATTCGGCAAGAACAGCGCCGCCGAAGGGAAGACTGCGCTTCTCCCTGAGTGCCTTTGCCCTTTCGGTTATCAGTCTGTCCGCCGCGCCGCTCACGGCTATTTCTGTGCCGAGGTCTATTGCGTGAAGGCAGAGATTCATCAGCGGAATGCTGATTTCACAACGCTCTGAATCGCGTGAAAGCAGAGATATTCTCGACTGAAGCTCCCGCAAATCGCCTGCCGTCTTATCAGAAAAGCAAAGCCTTTCAATCGACTCGCCTATCCTGCTTTCATACCACCCAAGAGGCGGGTTCAGAAGGATAATTCCGTTATCCTCAAATACCTGCCATCCGCCGGACGTAAGCTCAGCAGCGATTTTTCCGCGCGCAGCCTCGCTTACTCTCCTGAACGCGTCGGAAGCAAGCAGGAAGCCGTTTTT
>CAZUTB010000258.1:0-2797 GCA_964622905.1 uncultured Oscillospiraceae bacterium
AGGGCGGCGAGGAAAAGAAGCTCATCATGGACTGGCATCCCGAGGATTCCAAGTTCTATGCCGCCCGCTTCTCTGACCTTGTGCTTGCCGACGGAACCCATCCCGTCATCACCACCGAGTATCAGGATCTCGTAATCGACCTTGAAAAGTCCGGCTTCCCCGGAATGACCAACGCTCTGCACATCCGCGCGTTCGCAAAGTGCGTTATCTGGCTTGATGATATCACCTTCTCCGAGCCTCTTGCGCCCATTGATTCCACCAGCACGGAAACCATCGTTTCCGGACTTACCGCTCCCGAAACCGGAAAGCCCGGCAGCCTTCCCATCAAGGAATACCTTGCAGAGCTTGAATAAGAACCGTTAACCAATCATAGCGGAGGCAGCTTGCTTGCCTCCGCTTCAAGCTGTAAATGAAACCATAGGGCTGCTTTGGGAAAGCAACGAAGGGGGCGCGCCGCTTCGTTTGAAATCCGCAGGGGTGGCTTTGCCGCCCCGAGGAGCGGGATTTATCCCGCTTCCTTGCAGCATTGCAAGGCCGTGAGGCGAATGCCGAACAAGGAAATGCTGAAAACTCGGCGCAAGCCTGCTTGCGCCGAAAGCGCAGCGAAAGCGAAGCGTTTAGCGCTTGCAGATTGAGCAATAAAAAGGTAAACTTATATTGTGTAAAATGGTTTTTGGCGTAAATACAGAATTTTTGGAGATAACGAATGGTAACATTAAAGGATATTGCCGCCGAGGTCGGAGTCAGCATCACAACGGTTTCAAACGTGGTGCATAACAGAAAGAGCCGCGTTTCACCCGCGCGCGTAGCGAAGATATGGGAGATAATCGAGCGCGAGCATTATGCGCCGAGTATGTCCGCGCGCTCGCTGGCAAAGGATCATTCCAGCATAATCGGAGTTGTAACGCACCTTACTCCGCAGAATATGGGAAGCAATATGAGCGACCCGTTTCAGGGAACGCTTATTGCCGAACTCGAAAAGCGGACGCGCGAGGAAGGTTATTATATAATGATTCGCTCCGTAGAGGACGCGGGAGCTTTGGTTGCCCTGAGCCACAGCTGGCAGCTTTCGGGGCTTGTGCTTACCGGTATGTTTCAGGATGATTTCTTTAACACGACCCTTGGGCTTGATATCCCGTTTGTCCTTATAGACAGCTATGTCAATCATCCCGACGTTTGCAGCATCGGGCTTGAGGATGAAAAGGGCGGCTATATCGCGGCGAAGCATCTGCTTGAAAACGGGCACCGCGTTATTGCGTTCGCTTCTCCTGCCATTCGTCCTGAGGGCGTTATCGAGCAGCGCTTCCTCGGCTATCGGCGCGCGCTTGCCGAGTACGGCGTTGAGTTCAGCCCGTCCCTCGTTTTTTCGCAGGAGATTTCAGTTGAGCAGGGCAAGAGCCTTGGGCGCGAGTTGAGCCGCCGCAAGGAGATAACGGGCATCTGCGCCTCCGCCGATATTCTTGCAGCGGGAATCATGGCAGGGCTCAGCGAGTGCGGAGTATCCGTCCCGCGCGACAAATCCGTTATCGGCTTTGATGATAACTATCTTGCGGAGCTGACCGTTCCCGGGCTAACCACAATTCATCAGGATGCGGAGCTTAAGGGCAGCCTTGCTATGGATATGATTCTTGCGCAGCTGCGCGGCGAAACGATAGAGAAAAGGACGGTCATCCTTCCGGTTTCTCTGGTTGAACGCGGAAGCGTTCGCTCGTTGAACCGCTGATGCCGTCCGTTTTTGACGCGCTTGCTTAGCTTTCGATTAACAGCTCGTCCTTTCCCAGGGTGTATTCCTTATCATAGATTATCAGAGGAAGCGGCTTTCCCTGCGCAAGCAGGAACGCCGTTTTTTCATTGTCCATTCTTATCTTGATAACGCGCCCTTTATACATAACGGAGAAGCTGAGCCTTTTCCAGCGCTTCGGCATCAGCGGAGCAAATTTCAGCAGCTCTCCGTCGCTGCGCATACCCGCAAAGCCGTATACGATATTAGCCCACGCCATTGCAATGCTTGTTATGTGCAGCCCCTCGCGCGTGTTGCGGTTGTAGTTGTCTAGGTCAAGCCTTGTAGCGTAGCCGAAGAAATCCACCGCCTCGTCCGTCTTCCCCAGCTCCGCTGCGAGAATAGAGTGGATAGCGGGGGAGAGCGAGGACTCGTGAATGGTTCTTTCGCAATAGAAGTCATAGTTGACGCGCTTGACCTCCGCGCTGAATGATGAATTGTAAAGGTAAAGCATCATCAGCACATCGGGCTGCTTTATCATGTCCGTCCTGTATATCCTGTCGTAGGACCAATGCTCGTAGAGCGGAAACTCGCTTACGGGAATTGAGTTTATATCCGTGTGCGGAAGGTTGAAATAACCGTCGTGCTGCTCGAAAAGCCCGTCCTCCGTCTTGGGCATATACATATTATCGGCTATTTCCTTCCACCGCGCCGTTTCGTCTTCCTTCAAGCTTGTTTTTTCCTTTAGCTTCGCGTATGCCTCCGGCTCTTCCTTTTCCATCTGTGCCAAAACCTCCGCTGTATAGAGGAGCGTGCGCATTCCCATATAGTTGGTGTATGCGTTGTTGTTGACCATCAGGTGGAACTCATCGGGACCCATTACGCCGTAAAAGCCGTATTTTTTCGTTTCGTTTCCGCAGGCTGCGCGGCTTGCAAGAAAGCGGGAGATTTCAAGCAGCATCTCCGCGCCGCAGCTCCAAAGGAAAGCCCTGTCGTCGGTAAGGCGCATATAGTGCCATATTCCGTAGGCAACCGCCGTGCTTGGCTGCAATTGCAGGCTTGCATGCTGCCAGAGCG
>CAZUTB010000258.1:2807-3836 GCA_964622905.1 uncultured Oscillospiraceae bacterium
GCCGCTCAGCGTCGCAATCGGGTAACACGCGCCCTTGCAGTCCAGCATCCTTGCGCGGTTTCTGGCCATCGGCAGTGTGTTATAGCGGAACATAAGCAAATCCCTTGCCGCCTTGGGATTAGTGAACAGGTAGAAGGGCAGGCAGCACGCCTCGGTGTCCCAAAAGGCGTGACCGTTGTACGCCTCGCCCGTAAGCCCCTTCGCGCCTATATTATGGCGTATGCTGCCGCCGCTGTAGGTCTGCGCAAGCTGAAAGCTGCAAAAGTGGATTCCCTGCTGCTCCGCGCTTACGGAGTCCTCCTCGCCCTCTGCCGCCTCTATTTCTATATCGGAGGTCTTCCAGTATTCTTCCCAGTACGCCTCCTGCTCGGCGAGAGATACGTCAAACGAGGCTTTCCCAGATTCATCGAGCATTGCAAGCCCGCGCTGCCAAAGCTCCTCGCCCTTGCTGCCGTCAAACAGAATAACGACTCGCTTGTCTGCGATTGCTTTTTTGCCCTTTTCAAGAGGCAGAGCGCAGGAAAGAGCTATTGATTTATCGTCCTCGGAAGCCTCCGCGCATTCAGGAAGGTCTATCAGCGCGCCCGCGAACACCTCCTGCTCGGAGCGGGTTGTGCAGGCTTTCAGCATTATCCCATTTGCGTTCTTCGCCTTCCGCACATCTCTCCAGTAGCATTTTCCGTAGCCCTCGTGCGTTACGTTAAAGGAAAGCCCCGAGGAAATTTCTACGCTTCCCGAAAAATTGAGCGCCTCAAATTCAATCCTTTGGCAGGCTCTTTCGCGGTGCGTCATGCTTAAGAAGCGCGTAAAGCAGAGGTAAAGCTCCTTGCCGGTTTTGGTTGTCCAAACAAAGCTCCTTGTCATTACGCCCCTGCGCATATCAAGCACTCTGTTAAAGTCCTTGAAATTTACCTTCCCGAGGTCTAATGTTTCTCCGTCCAGCGTTATTTTCGTCATCAGCCATTCGGCGGAGGGTATCATAAAGTGCGTTTTGTCAATTATTCCGCGGTAGGAGCGGCTTAGAGGCTC
>CAZUTB010000259.1:0-3834 GCA_964622905.1 uncultured Oscillospiraceae bacterium
ACTTGAAAAATTCAAATGTAATGATATAATAGGTGTTGTTGCAGGCGCATCTGCGCCGGATTGGATAATTATGGAGGTTATAACAAGAATGAGCGAACTGGAAAAGACGATGGCTGAAAAAGCAAGTCCCGTAGAAAACAGTGAGGTCGAAACGGGAGCGTCTGCTACCGTCAAACCCGAAGTTACTGAGAAGCCTGCCGAGGCGGCGAACACTCGTGAAGAAGAAACGAGCTTTGCCGAGGCTTTTGAGGGTACCTTGGTAAGGATCAGGAACGGACAGATACTCACCGGTACCGTCCTACAGATCGTGGACGGAGAGGTAAGCGTCAATATCGGATACAAATCCGATGGGGTTATTCGTCGCGATGAATTCTCGTCAGACCCCGACGTCGATCCGTCTTCCGCCGTCAAGGTGGGCGATTCTATCGAAGTCGAAGTGCTTAAAGTGAATGACGGCGAAGGCAATGTTCAGCTTTCCCGTAAGAACGTTGAGAGCAAAAAGGTTTGGGACAAGCTTGCCGCTGATGAAGACATTGAAAACAAGGTTTTCGACGGCGTAGGTAAGGAAGTTGTAAAGGGCGGTCTTATCGCCACCATCGAAGGCGTGCGCGCTTTCGTTCCCGCATCTCAGCTTTCAACCAAATATGTTGAGAACATCGGCGAGTTTGTGGGCAAGCCCCTCAAGCTCAAGGTCATAGATGTTGACAAAGCGCGTAAGCGCATAGTCGCTTCCCACAAGGCCGTTATGATAATCGAGGCCGAGGAAGCCAAGAAGCAGAAGTGGGCGGAACTCGTTGTTGGTTCAAAAGCTAATGGCGTTGTCCGCAGACTCACTGATTTCGGCGCATTTGTCGATATTGGCGGGATAGACGGTCTTGTTCATGTCACTGATGTGGCGTGGGGTCGTGTTAAGAATCCCGGCGACGTATTAGCGGTTGGTCAGGAAATAGAAGTGCTTATCCGCGACGTAGATGTTGAAAAACAGCGCGTAAGCCTCGGCTATAAGCAGCTTCAGCCCAAGCCTTGGACAATGGCGGCTGAAAAGTATCCCGTTGGTTCAGTGGTAGAAGGCAAGGTAGTCCGTATAGTGCCTTTTGGCGCGTTTGTAGCGCTTGAGCCCACTATCGATGGTCTTATCCATATTTCTCAGGTTGGCGTAAAGCGCATAGCCAAGGTTGAAGACGAGATAAATGTTGGCGATATGGTTCGCTGCAAGGTTCTTGATGTCAATCCTGAAGCCAAGCGCATAAGCCTTAGCCGCCGTGAGGTCGTGCTTGAGGAGACTCCTGAAATAGCCGAAGAGCTTGCCAAGGAAAAGGAAGAACGTGAGCGCATGGCCGCCGAGCGCGCCGAGCAGCGTCAGGCTGCTGCCGAGCAGGCAAAGCAGGCTCCTGCTGCGCAGAGCGATAGACCGGAACGCGCTGAGCGCAGTGAGCGTCCCGCTCACCGTGATCGCAGCGATCGCGGTGACAGACCCGAAAGGTCGCGCCGTGAAGATTCCGATTATGAGCTTCCGCCGGTAGAGTCGGCAACGACTTCCCTTGCGGATAAGTTCGCCGGTTTCAAGAATAACGACTAAAACATAATTTAAAAGAACGCCTGATGAGGGCGTTCTTTTTGTTTGGGGGATAAAGCAAATGTACAAAAATGCGGCGGTCGAAAATAACGCGCTCACAATAACGGGGTGGGATAGTCTCAATGTCTTGCGTACTTGCTGCTGTGGGCAGGCTTTTCGTTGGCGGCAGCCGGGCGAGGATCAAGCTGGGAATCCGCTGATGTTTGGCGTTGCCGGCTCACGCGGCGCGTATGTTTCCAGTGACGCTAAGAAACTTGTTATATCGCCCTGCGCTAAAGATGACATGGCGTTTTGGCTCAATTATTTCGACGCCGAGCGCGATTATTGCGCAATTGAAGCCCAGATAGCTAAAAATGACAGGATAGCTCCGTGTCTTCCTTATGCGTCCGGCATAAGAGTGCTCAAGCAGGAACCCTTTGAGGCGTTAATCTCGTTTATAATATCTGCGAACAACAATATAAAACGCATCAGCGGCATCATAGAAAGGCTGTGCGCGCTTGCGGGTGATGCTATGTGTGCGGATAATATGCCGTATTATGCTTTCCCGACTCCGCAGGCTATCGCGCGGCTTGATGAAGCGGCGCTTGCGGGCACAGGCGCGGGCTATCGCGCGCCGTTTATACTCCAGGCCGCGAGAAAAGTAGCTGATGGATACGACCTTGAGGCATTGCGCCAAATGCCGCTTGAAGCGGCGCGAAAGGCACTTTTTGAGTTTAAGGGCGTAGGCCCTAAGGTGGCGGATTGCGTGCTGCTTTTTTCACTTGACCATGATGACGCTTTCCCTGTAGACGTTTGGATTGACAGAGCCATGAAACAGCTTTTCTTTGATGGTGCAAAGCCAGACCGCGACGCTCTTGAAGCGGCTATACGCGGTTTAGGTTCGCTTTCGGGCATAGTCCAGCAATATATTTTCCACTATATCCGCGAATCCGCACATAAGTAATCATATTATTTCGCGCGACCCAAGCTGCGGAAAAAACACTAAGAAATCGTTCACACTTATTGATTCATAATGCAGCAAGAGTGGAATTTACTTCGCTCATGCAAATTGTAAAGATAGCCGAATAGCTATATAAATGAGCACAATGCGTGCTCATTTATTATCTCAATTTTCGTGTATATATTGCATAACAAGTGTAAATACTATGCAGGATGCAGTTTTTGCGCAGCAAATAGTTATTGACCAGCCAAAAAAGGGGGATTCAAAATGGATATAGACATAAGAAAGAATGGTGCGCAGATCCTGGCTGTGCTCACGGGCGAGCTTGACCATCACAGCGCCGCAAAAACACGGCAGATGCTTGACGAGGCGGTATCCACAGTTAGGGCGCCGGAACTTACTTTAGATATGAACGGCGTAACATTCATGGACAGCTCCGGTTTAGGTGTGGTTTTAGGCCGTTACCGCACCGTTACACAACGGGGAGGAAGGCTGTATATAGGCGGTGCGAGCCGCACCGCGGAAAAAATATTGCGCATGGCGGGCGTGTATTCGCTCGTTGAAAAGAGGGGGTAAAGATATGGATAATCACATGAAGCTCAATTTTGACAGCCTTTCACAGAATGAATCGTTTGCCCGCACGGTTGCCGCAGCGTTTCTGACACAGCTAAATCCAACGATAGAGGAATTGACCGATGTGCGTACCGCTGTGAGCGAGGCTGTTACAAACGCCATAATCCACGGCTATGCTTCAAAGCCCGGCATTGTAACTATGGAGTGTAAAATCACCGAAACTCAGTTCACTGTTGTAATAAGCGACAGCGGCAGGGGGATAGCTGATGTTGAACTCGCCCGCCAACCGTTTTACACGTCTGTGCCGGAGCTTGAGCGCTCAGGTATGGGCTTTGCCGTTATGGAGGCTTTTATGGATAGTGTGGACGTCGAATCGAAGCTGGGCGAAGGTACTCGGGTTACGATGAGTAAAATAATCAAAAGAGACGGTTTAGAAAGCTAATGAGTTGTCAGGTGAAGCCGCACGAAGCAACGCTAGAGCTGATAAGAAGCGCCAAGCAGGGCGATGACGCAGCGCTTGAGGAGCTGGTTTCATCAAACGCGGCACTTGTTAAAAGCATAGTAAGACGTTTTATTAACAGGGGCGTTGAATATGATGACCTTTATCAGATAGGCAGCATAGGCTTGATAAAGGCAATAAAGAATTTTAACGTCGATTTTAACGTGCGCTTTTCTACCTATGCAGTTCCAATGATAATAGGTGAGATAAAGCGGTTTTTGCGCGATGACGGCATGGTAAAGGTCA
>CAZUTB010000260.1:0-3820 GCA_964622905.1 uncultured Oscillospiraceae bacterium
CAAAGCCACCCAAAGCGGATTTCAAATGAAGGGGCTAGCCCCTTCATTGCATCCCTAGAGCAACAATTGGTTTTTTGACAGACTAAGCAGTAAATACTGCTGCGAGTATATTTGATATAGCAGAACATCGAAACCGGAGGCGTTAAAATGACGGAGCAGATTGAGCTGTACACACCCGATATTGAGGATTTATGGTTCCGCGAAAAATTCATGGCGGATGCCGAAACCATGTCCTATAACCACGCATGGGGAGGCACGATTCCGTTTCCGAGGGAGGACTGGCAGGACTGGTATGATTATTGGATTACGGACGGCGGCGATGAGAGATATTATCGCTATTTAAGAAACACCGCCGATAAGGAATTCGTTGGAGAAGTGGCATATCATTATGACAAGAAGCGCGGAATTAATGTTGCGGATGTCATAGTGTATTCAAAATACCGCGGCAGGGGATACGGCAGAATGGGTCTGCAGCTGCTCTGCGGCGCAGCAAGGGAAAGAGGCGTCGCTGTGCTGTATGACGATATTGCAATTGATAACTCGGCTATCCGGCTGTTTTTGCAGGAAGGCTTTTCGGAAGAATATCGGACTGATGAGATTATCATGCTGAAAAAAATACTGGCATAAGCAAGAGCGTTGAAGCATTCTTCGCTATGCAGAAAATCCATCCCATATTACTCTTGGCGTTGCATTTGTTTATAATATGGCGATAAACGAGGCAGGCAAACTGAACGACAAACCGAAAGCCGCTGCACAGCGCGGCTGTGTCGGTCGCTTTTCTTTTCTCGTTACTTATTTTTGTGCAGGCGGTATGCTCGCGGGCTGCAGCCGACGCGCTCTCTGAAGCACTTTCCGAAATGGCTTACCGTTGAAAACCCAACATTTTCTGCAATCTGCTGCACAGGCATATCCGTATCGGTAAGCAGCGAAGCAGCTTTGGCAAGCCGCACATCCATAAGGTAACGATAGGGCGTCGTTCCTAAGCTTTGGCGGAAGCAGCGAAGGCATTCCGAAACGCTGACATTGGCTGCCTCGGCTATTCCCGCAATCGTCAGCGGCTCCGCCAAGTGCGCTGCTGTGTAGTCCAGAAAAAGCCGCATACGTTCGCGCATAATGGTATCTGCCTTTGCAGACCCATGCGGAAGGTTCTTGGCAAGCACAAGCCATAGCGCGCACAATTCTGTTAAAACAGTATATTCATACCAAGAATCGCGCTTCTCCTGCAAAGCTGCAAGCGTTTGCAGGTGCCGAAGGGCTTCCTTTTCCCAATCAGAGGAAGTCTTCAAATGGTACAGCTCCAAATCGGCGTCCTGTGTTATAGCGGTTACGACACATCCTGCCGCCGCGCAGGGAGCGAAGCGCAGAAGCTCATCGGGAAATAGGAAGCTGTTGTAGTGGCATATTCCATCCGGCATCACCAGATGCACCACACCTCTGTTTATGAACAGCCCTTCGCCTTGGCGGAGCGAAACCGTTTTGCGCAATGTCTGTACATGGATTGCGCCTTCCGGCACGATGATGAACTGCAAATCCTCATGCCAGTGCATCACGCGATAGCCGGGATTTCTCGGCACACTGTCGTCTTTTGTCACATCCAGCACAAGGTACGGAAAATTGCTGTTGGCGTTCAGATTAATCGAGTTCAAATAGGTCTGCTCCATCATTGCCTCTTTCTGACGATAAGACGATAGTTTTATCTCAAAACATGATATTTTTGCGCATTGGAGTGCGATATAATTATAATGCAGGTAAACATTATGAGTCAACACAGACGCAGGAGGATAAACAAATGTTTCTTTCCACACAGATGAATTCGCCCCTCGGAACGCTTACCTTGGCTGCGGCAGGCAGCGCAATCGTCGGGCTGTGGATTGATGGGCAGAAATACTGGGGGCTTACTACTCCGGAGAACTTTGCGCGGGATGATTCGGCGCCTATTCTGCGGGAGGGCCGCGCATGGCTGGAGGCATATTTTGCGGGGAAACGTCCCGCGATTGATATGCTGCCGCTCGCGCCGCTCGGCGGTGTTTTCCGTCAGACGGTTTGGAGCATTCTCAAGGAAATTCCGTATGGACAGGTTGTGACATACGGCGAGGTGTCCGCCGAAGCCGCTCGCCGATTAAGCAAGGAGCGTATGTCGGCACAGGCCATAGGCGGCGCGGTCGGTCACAATCAAATCTCTATCATCATTCCTTGTCACCGTGTGGTCGGCTCGGACGGCAGCCTGACGGGGTATGCGGGCGGCGTGGATAAAAAGGCAGCGCTGCTCCGCCATGAGGGAGTTGATATGTCCCGCTTGTTTATCCCCAAGAAGGGAACGGCACTGTGAGCGAGGACAAAGAGTACATTCGCTGCGGTGAAACCGAGATTGCCTGGCTTAAAAAGCATGATAAGCGCTTGGGAAGGGCGATAGACCGTATTGGTCCTATCAGGCGCGAGCCGGATGGCGGGCTGTTCTCTGCCGTACTGCATCACATCATCGGTCAGCAGATTTCGGCAAAGGCGCAAAAGACCGTTTGGACACGCCTGTGTGCGCGCCTTGGAGAGGTTTCTGCCGATACGGTGTGCAGCGCAGGGCTTGCAGCGCTTCAAGCCTGCGGGACTACCTTTCGGAAAGCGGAGTATATGCTGGATTTCGCAAACAGGGTTAAAACGGGCGCCTTTGATACGGAGGCGATTGAAAAAATGAACGATACAGATGCTATTAGCGCCCTTACAGCCCTTAACGGCATCGGCGTTTGGACGGCGGAAATGATTCTGCTGTTCTCTTTGCAGCGTCCGAATATACTCAGCTTCGGCGATTTGGCAATCCTGCGCGGCATGCGTATGCTGTACAGACACCGTGAGATAGACCGAAGCCGATTTGAGCGCTATCGCAAGCGCTTCAGCCCCTATTGCAGTGCGGCAAGCCTATATTTCTGGGCAATCGGCGCGGGAGCATTGCCCGAGCTGAACGACCCTGCACAGTATTTCGGCAAGAAAGGAAAACCCGAATGAGCGAGCAGATAAAGCGCGTTGTGAGCGCCTTTTCGCGGCAAGCCAAGACCTTCAATCAATATCAGCAGGCGTTTTCTAAAGAGGAATACAATCGCTTTGCTTTGTCACACATGGACCTGCAGGCAACGGATAATGTGCTTGAGGTAGCGGCGGGAACCTGCGGCTTCGGTCGCGCTGTCGCTCCCCATGTTCATCATATTACCGAGCTTGATGTGACGGAGGCGATGCTTAATATCGGGCGAGAAGCGGCTTCGGAACAGGGGATGACGAATGTTTCCTTTGTGCAGGGCGAAGCCGAGCATCTGCCCTTTGCGGATGCGTCCTTCGATTGCGTTGTGTCTCGCCTGGCTTTTCATCATTTTGCCGAGCCTAAGGCTGCGATTGCAGAAATGCGCCGTGTGCTGAAGTCCGGCGGCAGATTGGTCATCATAGATATGCGCGCGAGAGAAGAAGCCTTGCGCGAAACAGCTGACCGCATTGAAAAACTGCGCGACCCCTCCCACGTCCGCTGCTTGTCGGAAGCCGAGTTTCGCTGCTTAGCCGACGGCATGAGGGTGACGTTCTGTGAAACGATTCCTCTGCCGGTATCTCTTTTGGACTGGATGGACGTGACGGAGGTGCCTGCGCCTGCGCGCGCAGAAATTACGCAAGCGATGGAAGCGGAGCTGTGCGGAGGCTTGCCTACGGGCTTTGAAGCATACCGCGAGGATGGCAGAATCATGTTTTGCCATCGCTGGATGCTGCTTGCCGCACGGAAGGCGGAAGGCTGTGGCTAAGGCGCGCCGCGAGATGAAGCGGTAAGGACATATCCGGAACAATACCG
>CAZUTB010000261.1:0-3808 GCA_964622905.1 uncultured Oscillospiraceae bacterium
TCTGTCATAATACTCCTACGAAATGCCGAATAGGAATATTATAATGGGATTACATAGGAAATGCAAGGCTCAGTCGGTTATAACCTTAGCATCCCTGAGCGCAAGCACGAGTATCGGGATGAGCGCGATATGAAGGACTATTCCGGGAACCGCGCCGGTTACTGCGCCTGAAAGGAAAGCAGCCCACGAGAATGCGCTTGCGCCAAGCCCCATCAATATAACGCGAACAGCGCCCCATACAAGCCTTCCGCAAATCATTGCAATTATAAGCGAGAGGTAGATGTACGGCACCTTCCTTGGAAATGCACGGTAAAGGATTCCCGAAAGCATGCCGTAAGCCGCAAGCTCAAAGCACATCGCTACTCCGGTAGGATATATGGGCGGCATTCCGAAAAGCACAAAGCGCAGAAGCGGAGCTATTGCGCCGACAATCATTGCGGGTATTCCGCCGCAGATGAAGCCGCAGAGCAGCACGGGAATATGCATTGGCGAAAGAGCGCTCCCTATTTGCGGTATCTGCCCAGTAAGGAACGGAAGCACCATTGCAAGAGCGAGCATAAGCCCCGAAATTGTCAGATTCTTTACGGAAAAGGTCTTTCCGGCGGCGCTGTGCGCTTTAGCTGCATTTGTGAAAACAGCAGTCTTCATAGTAATTTCTCCTTCTGATTTGCATGAAAAAGGCATCGGTTTCCCGACGCCTTCATGACATCATTTTGATAATATGTATACAAAAGTACCCTCCGCTTCTGCGGATAACGCGGCTTCATGCCGCAATACAGGCAATATAGCAGATATACGCTTCCGTGTCAAGCGAAAGCCTCAGCTTTCGGGCAATTCTTCCTTCTTGAGCGGGCGGTTCATAAGAATCTCAATCCCGTCCGAGGGCTTTTCTCCCGTGAAAAGAACCTTATACAGCTCCTCTATAATAGGCATTTCAAGCCCCAGCTTCCGCACATCCTCGCAGATAACGCGGCAGGCATTTATACCCTCAACGGTTTTTTCGTTTTCCCTAAGGAAGCGCGCCGCATCGTTGTACTCGCCTATCTTAAGCCCTGCCTGATAGTTGCGCGAATGGGGCGAGAAGCAGGTAACGATAAGGTCGCCTACGCCCGCAAGCCCGAAAAAGGTATCCCGCTTTCCGCCCTTTTCAAGCCCGTAGCGGACGATTTCGCGTAAGCCTCTGGTAACAAGCGCCGCCTTTGCGTTATCGCCATAGCCGCAGCCGACGGCGATTCCCGAGGCTATTGCGATAACATTCTTCATCGCTGCCGAATATTCAGCCCCTACGACATCCGAAAGCACATACAGCCTGAAATAGCCATTGCTGAAAAGGTGCTGCACCTCCCGCGCCGCCTTTTCGGAGCGTGAAACGGAGCATATGGTGGTTATCTTTCTGAGGATTACCTCCTCGGCGTGGCTTGGACCTAAAAGCGAAACTATCCTATCCCGAAAGCCCATGCCCAAATAGCCCTCAAAGGTTTCGGTGAGCGGTCTGTTCGTCTGCCAATCGAAGCCCTTTGCCGCGTTGATAACATAAGCTTCTTCTGAAAGATAAGGCTTGGCAAGCGTTATAGCGTCAACAATCGACTTGCTCGGAACGGCGAAAGCAACTGCGCCGGCTCCGGATATTGCTTCCGAAGCATCAGAGGTTGCGTAAAGCGCTTTGGGAAGGACAACCTCGGGAAAATAGCGCTTATTGATATGCTCTCTATTAATCTCGCTCACCGTTTCCGCATTTCGCGCATATATAAGCGTTTCGTGGCCGTTATCGCAAAGGCATTGTGCAAGCGCTGTTCCCCAGCTGCCCGCGCCGATTACAGCGCATTTCATCTTATATCCCTCCATCCGCAAGCTATTGTTAACACCATGATAGCATAAGGCGCGCCGGTGTCAAGCTATTGCTTGCCGGCGCGCTCATCTATTGAAGCTGATTTTTTTCAAAGCTTAGTCTACAAATTTGTTGCGATAGTTGAGGTCTTCGCGCAGAGTGAAACCCTCGCTTTCCCAGAATGCGTTTCCGCTTTCATTCTTTGCAAAGGCAACAAGGAATGCCTTATGGATTCCCTCTTTTCTGAGCGCGTCCATAACGGCGGCTACAAGCGCTTTCCCTACTCCCTTATGGCGGTATTCCGGCGCTACAACGGTATGCGATATCATTCCCCTGCGCCCGTCATGCCCGCACATTATTGCGCCAATAAGCTTTCCATCTTCAATTGCCTTAAAAGAGGTATTTGGATTCCTTCTGAGGTACTTATCAATTCCCTCCCGCGAGTCCTCGCGGGGATTAAGACCGATTCCGGATTCCGAAAGCCATAGCTTATACAGCTCATCGTAATCCGAAATATCCAATTTTGCTATTGTCATTCTTCCTCCGAGGTGATTTTGTCTTTAGTTGCAAAGCGCGTATGCGGGCGCGAAAACACATAAAGCAACGATAACCAGCAGTATAATAAAGTAAATACCCTTGCTTACACGAATTCCGTTCCTCGTGGGCATACTTTTCCCTCCGCAAAATATTCTCTATGAGCTATCATAAATACTATAGCACAATTTTGCTAAAAAGTAAATATTGATTAATGGATATATTTTGTATTTAATCGGCGCATTTATACAGCGCTGAAAACAAGAAGAAAAGACCGATGCAAATGCATCGGTCTTAATAAAGACAGATATTTTCGGGAACGCCGAAGGGCAATTCCTTACTGCTTCGCCTTTTCAACGATAGCGGTGAAACCGGCGGCGTCGTTGACAGCGATGTCAGCGAGCATCTTGCGGTTGATGTCGATACCGTTCTTCTTGAGGCCATACATGAGCTTGGAATAGCTGATATCGTTCTGGCGTGCAGCCGCTCCGATACGAGCGATCCAAAGCTGACGGAAATCACGCTTGCGCTGCTTACGTCCTGCGTAGGCATAGCGGAGCGAACGGCGAACCTGTTCGGTGGCGGCGCGGTACTGCTTGGATTTTGCACCCCAGTAACCCTTCGCCAGCTTCATTATCTTGCGGCGCTTCTTATGAGCATTAATTGCTCCCTTAACACGAGCCATGGTATGTTTCCCTCCTTAGCAGCACTGATTATTTGTACGGAATCAGGCGACGAATCGTTGCGGCCTGAGCGTTGTTCTGCAGTTCTCCGCTCCCGCGAAGCTGACGCTTACGCTTATGAGCCATAATACGGGGCTGGTGACTGCGGTTCATTTTGCGGTGCAATACTTTTCCGGTCTTTGACAGGAAGAAGCGCTTTGCCGCGCTGCGCTTTGTTTTTTGCTTGGGCATGAGATTTCCTCCTCTCCCTTATTCGGCAACTTTAGTTTCCGGCGAAGCCGCTTTTGCCTGTTCGGCTTTAATACGGCTCGCTTTTTCCGCTTTGCTTTCCTTTTCCGCCTTCGGGGCAAGAATCATAATCATGTTTCTTCCCTCAAGAAGCGGTCTGCGCTCAACAGTGGAAACCTCTTCAACACGCTTTGCGAAGTCCCCCATTACGCGCAAGCCAATCTCGGTGTGGGTTATCTGACGGCCGCGGAAGCGGATTGATACCTTAACCTTGTCGCCCTCCGCCAGAAACTTATAGGCGTTTTTCGCCTTAGTTATCACATCGTTTTCCTCGATGGTTGCAGAAAGCTGCACTTCCTTCAAGGCGATGACCTTTTGATTCTTGCGGTTCTCGCGCTCACGCTTAGCCGTCTCGTAACGGTGCTTGTCATAGTCAATCAGCTTGCACACAGGCGGCTGCGCGTTAGGGACAATCTTGACCAAATCAAGCTCGGCTTTCTCGGCAAGCTCAAGCGCCTGCTTCGTAAGCATTACT
>CAZUTB010000262.1:0-963 GCA_964622905.1 uncultured Oscillospiraceae bacterium
TTGCTCGCCTGCGACATCATGCTCGAAAGCATATTGCCCATTATATCCGAGGAATAGACCGCGTCGTCGTCATGCTCCGCCTTATCGGTGCGCATTGACATCATTGAGCCAATCATTCCGGACATATCCATGCTGTCCTGCTCAATCATTATCGGATAGCTTGAGAGCGTTTCGGTTTCAACGCGCCTTATATACGCGTTAAGCCCGTTTGAGAGGGCGAGAATCAGCGCTATTCCGATAATTCCGATAGAGCCTGCAAAGGCGGTGAGCACGGTGCGCGTTTTCTTCGTCATCAGATTATGGAAGGAGAGCGAAAGCGCGGTGAAGAAGGACATGGAGGTATGCCCCTCCGACTTTTTCTCGGCGGGCTTTTCACTTTGCGGCTCAAACGGCTCGGAATCATCGGTGATAACTCCATCAAGCAGCCTGACCGTTCTGGTAGCATACTTTTCGGCAAGCTCGCCGTTATGCGTTACCATGATAACAAGCTTTTCGCGGGCTACCTCCTTGAGAATTTCCATAATCTGAACGCTTGTTACGCTGTCCAATGCGCCGGTAGGCTCGTCGGCAAGCAGAATATCGGGGTCGTTGACAAGCGCGCGGGCAATGGCTACGCGCTGCATCTGCCCGCCCGACATCTGATTCGGCTTCTTGTGAATCTGATCGCCAAGCCCGACCTGCTCAAGCGCCTTTACCGCGCGCTCGCGGCGCTTCTGCTTGTCTACGCCCGAAAGCGTCAGCGCAAGCTCAACATTGGCAAGCACGCTCTGATGCGGAATAAGGTTATAGCTCTGAAATACAAAGCCGATGGCATGATTGCGGTAAGCGTCCCAATCCGCGTCTTTATACTCCTTTGTGGAGCGGCCGTTGATTACAAGGTCGCCCGAGGTATAGCGGTCAAGCCCGCCGATGATGTTGAGGAGCGTGGTTTTTCCGCAGCCGGAGGGACCTAAGACCGAAACG
>CAZUTB010000262.1:973-3791 GCA_964622905.1 uncultured Oscillospiraceae bacterium
ATCCCTGAAAGATACGGAAACGCCCTTCAGCGCCTCTACGCGCGTATCGCCCGCCGCGTATTCCTTAACGATGTTCTTAAGCTCAAGCATTTTCATTCTCCTTTAACCAAATGCCGCACAGGTAATCAATGTAGCGGCGGCGCTTTTCACAATCGGCGAGTATTCCGCCGCAAAAGCCGTTTACGCGGATGAAGCAATGGTCGGCGATTACGGCTATAACAGAGGCGGCTGCCGAATCAAAATCCATTTGGCGTATCTCTCCCGCCTCTGCGCGGCTACGCAAAAGCTCCGGAAGCCATTTCCGCTTTTCCTCCATCAGCGCGCGGAAGCCCTCGCATTCCGGAAGCGGCGGAATTTCAGCATCCCGAAGGATGATTCTAAGGAAGTCAAGGTGCTTATCAAGCCCCTCGGCAACGCCGCCCAGCAGGTGCTCAAGCGCCTGCCGCAGCGGAAGCGCCTCCGTTTCCGAAAGCCATTCCTCCATTGCCCTTGAAATGCGCAGAAACTCCTCGCGGATTATGGTTTCGAGCATTTCCTGCTTCCCTTGTGGGAAGTAATGATAGAGGATTCCGTCCGCCATTCCCGCGTCGCCGCAGATTTCCTTAACCTTCGCTCCGGTAAAGCCCTCCCGCGCGAAGCGCTCAAGCGCTGCACCCAGAAGCTTCCTTCTGGTTCTCTCCGCCTGCCTTTTGCGCGCGGCAGCTTCTGCTTCCATTAAGAGTATGCGCCTCCATGCCTTGGATAATTTCCTGCCAAAGCGATTTATCTCTCGGCTAGCCTGAGCCGCGCCCTGCCCGACGCCGCGGCTGACCCGAGCCGCAGTTTCGTTGAATCTGCGTTCAATGAACGATTATACGCTATGTTAATCCTTTGTCAATATACCGGAAACCATGTTCATACAATGTTCATCAACTAATAAAGGCGCGCTGAGGCGTTTCCGGATACAGCCGCGAATAGTTACATAATTATAACTGTATGCCTCTCAAAGCCTTGTAACCGCTTACAGAATGCAAAGTCGCTTTCATCAAATCTACGAAATTCTACGAAAATGATTGACAGGCTGGCGCATTAGTGATACAAATTAGACATACCAAGGACGCGCGATTTGTTTTGAAGCAATATGTAAGCGGTTACATAAATCTAAGCAGAGTATGTCAGCCGCAATTATTATCGGCAAAAATGTAAGCGTTTACACGGAGAAAATGCACGCTAATCGGGGATATATTGCAAAAGCGCAGCGGCACAAAAAACGCGGCCAGCATCGGCAGGAAAGCCGATACGCAGCGCAGCCGGCGCGGAAGGAAGGCTTAGAAATGACCCAAAGCGCAAACCGTTCATACGTTACGGGAAACACATGGAGAAGGGCGCTTAAGCGCGACTGGCAGCTGTATCTGCTGCTTCTGCTGCCGATAGCCTGCGTGGTAATCTTCCAGTACATGAGCTATCCCGGGCTCAGAATGGCGTTCATGAACTACAAGCCCGCAAAGGGCTACGCCGGAAGCGACTGGGTGGGCTTCAAAAACTTTGAGAAGATTTTCAGGGACGCGGATTTTCTGCGTTCGCTCAAGAACACCATAGTTTTCAACCTTGCCGACCTTGTGATGAGCTTCCCGATGCCTATAATCCTTGCGCTGATGCTCAACGAAATCTCCTTCAAGCGCTTCAAGAAGCTTGCGCAGACCGTGCTTTACCTGCCGCACTTCCTTTCATGGGTAATAGTTGCGGCGCTTGCTTTAACCATGTTCAAGCCGCAGACGGGGCTTGTAAACATTCTCTTGATGAACACGGGAGCGATAGACAAGGGCATCCCCTTCCTATCGGAAAAGACGCACTGGGCATGGACCTACCTTATTCTCAACGTATGGCAGACGATGGGCTGGAACTCGATAATCTACCTTGCGGCGATTACGGGAATAAGCCAGGAGCTGTATGAGGCGGCGACGGTTGACGGTGCGGGACGCTTCGGCAGAATGTGGCACGTTACCCTGCCCGGAATACGCCCGACCATAGTTACCCTGCTTATCATGACGCTCGGGCGAATGATGGGCTCAAACTTCGAGCGGCTTGTAGCCTTTGACAACGTGCTTGTAAGGGATTACTCCTATCAGCTTTCCCTCTACATATACGAAAAGGGCTTGGGAAGCCTCAACTTCTCCCGCGCAACAGCCGTCGGTCTGTTCCAGTCCCTTATAGGGCTAGGGCTTGTAATGCTGGCTGACTTTGTCGCAAAGCGTCTTGGCGAAGACGGCTTACTGTAAGGAGGGCGAGAAAATGGAAGCGATAGAAATGAAAAAGCAAAAGCGCGCTCTCCCCGCAAGAAAGCTCAAGAGCGTTAAGATAGGCGAAATACTGATAGTAATCTTCATCTCTCTGCTCTGCCTCACCTGCATAGTCCCCTTCATTCACGTTATAGCAAAGTCAATTTCAAGCGACGGGGCGGTGCTTGCAAAGAGCGTTTACCTTTTGCCTAAGGAGCCGACGCTAAAGGCGTACACAACGGTTTTTGAGGACGGGCAGCTTACGCACTCGATGATATACACCGTATACATGACGTTAATCTTCACCGTTCTCGGTATGGTTGTAACCATCTGCGCCGCCTATCCCCTTTCAAAGAAGCGCCTAAAGGGGCGGGTTCTCCTTTCCTTCCTGATAATGCTTACTATGTATTTCAGCGCGGGGCTTATCCCGACCTACCTGCTCTATAAGAACCTCAACCTTCTGGACACCATGTGGGTGCTTATACTTCCGCTGATGTTCTCGCCCTACAATATGCTTATAATGAAGAGCTTCTTCCAGTCCAGCATTCCGGAAAGCCTTG